>JBFLZA010000182.1:0-13639 GCA_040756535.1 Cyanobacteriota bacterium | reverse complement strand
TAATGGCAGTGTTACTGGCGGTTGCACCTGCGCGATCGCAATCGATTACGCCTGCTGCTGACGGCACCCAGACTATCGTCACTCCCAACAGCAACCAAATAGACATCTCAGGTGGTACCCAATCCAACGACGGCAGCAACCTTTTCCACAGCTTTGAGCAATTCGGGTTAAATTCTGGACAAATTGCTAATTTTATCTCTAATCCCCAAATTCGCAATATTTTAGGTCGTGTTGTAGGTGGCAATCCCTCCTTCATCAATGGACTGATTCAAGTCACAGGTGGGAATTCCCATTTATTTTTAATGAATCCGGCTGGGATAGTCTTTGGGACTGGGGCAAGCTTAAACGTTCCCGCATCCTTTACAGCTACGACTGCTACAGGGATTGGTTTTGGCGGGAATCAGTGGTTTAATGCGATCGGTACGAATGACTACCAGAACTTAACGGGCAATCCCAGTCAATTTGCCTTTGATGGAGCTCAACCGGGCAATATTATCAATGCTGGCAATCTCGCTGTACGCGAGGGGGAAAATTTAACCGTCTTAGGTGGCAGTGTCATTAATACTGGGCAACTGAGTGCTCCCGGAGGCACAATTACCCTCGCGGCAGTTCCGGGGGAAAATTTAGTACGGATTAGTCAATCCCATCATCTGCTAAGTTTAGAGATTGCACCCCAAACCACAGATGGGCAGATTTTACCGATTAACCCAGTCGATTTGCCCACGCTACTTACGGGCACGGCAGGAAGTGGAACAACCGGATTGAGTGTTTCCCCAACAGGTACCGTGCAATTAACCGCTTCCGGGACAACGATTCCAACCGAGGCGGGGACTGTTGTTAGTTCTGGCAGTATTGATGCCTCGACTTCCGTAGCGGGACAGACGGGTGGAAGTGTATATGTTTTAGGCGACAAGATAGGCCTGATTGGTGCCAATATTAACGCCTCTGGTACCGATGGCGGCGGCAGCATCCTCATTGGTGGAGATTACCACGGTCAAGGAACAGTGCCGAATGCCTCTCGTACCTTTGTTAGTCCCGATACAGTGATTAATGCCGATGCCCTACTCAGTGGTAATGGGGGTCGCGTTATCCTCTGGGCGAATCAAGTAACGGGCTTTTTTGGGAGTATCAGCGCTCGTGGAGGTAGCAATTCCGGTAATGGGGGATTCGTAGAAGTATCGAGTAAACAAGACTTATTTTTTAATGGGCAAGCTAACCTCAGTGCTCCCAACGGTGAAGTTGGCACGTTGCTATTAGACCCCACCGATATCATCATTTCCAATGTTGCCTCTTCCCCAGAGGTTGATGCTCAACTCATTGCTACGGGTCAAATTTTACAAGATGACTTTTCACCTGAACCTGGAATTATTACCATCTCCCAGGCGACGCTGGAAAATTTGGCAAATACGGCAAATGTCCTTTTAGAAGCGACGAACGACATCCGAATTGAGACGCTAACGGGTAATCAGCTGACCTTTGCTCCTGCCCCTTTTGCCAATTCTAATGCTGGAACGATTGAGTTTAGGGCAGATGCCGACCTTAACGGGGTGGGGTCGTTTTTAATGAACCCAGGAGATACCATCGAAGCAATCGGTCGAGCGATCGCTATTTCAGGAGCCAGTATAACAACCGGAAACATCAACACGTCTAAGTTTGCTTCTGGCTATGGGCCTGGGGGCGCTATTACCCTGACAGCGACTAACGGCAGTGTTGTTACAGGGAATCTAACCACACTCGCTCAGTTTACGCCTAATGGTTCAGGACTGGAGCCTCCGGTTGGCAATGGCGGAGCAATTACGATTACCGCTACGACTGGGATTACTGTAGGTAATTTAGATACCCGTTCTCAGAGTGATACAGGTGCTGGCGATACTCAAAATGGTGGAAATATTACCCTGACAACTACCAACGGCAGTGTCAGTACAGGCGAGATTTCGACCCAATCAATCATTAACGCTGCCAATGGCAATGCTGGAAATGGTGGCAGGGTGGAAATCAATGCAAGCAATGGCAACATCACGGTTAACGGTAATATCGCCTCTCGCTCAGTGGGTGGGACTAGTGTCGGCAATTCTGGTAATGGTGGGGAAATTATCCTTAATGCTGGGGGCAATATTACTACAGGATTTTTTGAGTCTTATTCTCTCAGTAACTCTGGCAGTTCTGGCAATGGCGGTGCAATTACCCTAGCTACCACTAACGGCAGCATCAACACCGGTTACCTGAGAGCTTATTCCGACTCGTTCAATGGCCCTGCCTCCGCTTCGGCTGGAAATGGGGGGACAATTACGGTTACGGCAACTAACGCTATCACCACTGGTGACCTTTTTTCCTATTCTGGGGCTAACCCTGGTAATGCGGGGAAAGGGAGTCCCATTACTGTTACGACTACTAACGGCAACATTACTACAGGTAACTTATACTCCTATTCCGGTGCACTCAACGGCAATGCGAGTGATGGTGGTGAGATTAGACTGAGGACTAACAACGGTGTTGTTACTACCGGCAACATCGATGCTCATTCTTTCGCCGCTTTGGGTACTGGTAAAGGGGGAGATATTACTCTCACGGGTAGCACTGGTATTATTACTCAGTCCATTAATAATTTTCCTGCTTCATTCGGTGCCCAACCTGCAAGTAACGGTTATGGCAATATCAGTTTGACTGGCAACGGGATTGACTTGTTTGGAGGCAACAATTCTGTTATTAGCAACGGCAACATTCTGATTCAACCGTTTACCCCTAACCAAAATATTGCCCTGGGTGGGTCAGGTGATAGCGGAGCCAATATATTAGATATCAGTACAGCAGAGTGGAACGCTCTAGCGAATGGCTTTAAATCAATTACGATTGGCCGGGCTGACGGCAGTGGAACGATTACCCTAAGGGATAATCTCACCTTTCTTGACCCCTTATTTATTCGCTCTCCTAATGGCTCCGGCTCCATAAATACTACGGGTTTTACCCTGACAGGGGGAGACAATGCCACCCTTACCCTGTTAGCAAATCAAGCGATCGCAACTGGCGATATTCTTAATCGGGGTCGGGATATTACAATCACGAGTACTAACGGTAATATCAATACCAGTGCTGGAACCCTGGATGCTAGCTCAACAACTGGCAATGGGGGAGTCATTGCTCTCAATGCCAATACCAGCATTACTACCGCTAACATCACCGCCCAATCGAGCACGGGTACGGGTGGCGAACTTACTCTAACGAGCAAAACGGGTAGTATTACGAGCGGCAATTTGAATGCATCCGGCGCAACTGCTGGGGGAACAATTACCGCTGCTGCTCGGACAGCGCTTACCACTGGCACCGTTAATTCTAGCTCTAGTGCTGCTGCTGGTAGTAACATAACACTGACCAGTCAAACGGGCGCGATCGCAACGAGTAACCTGAACTCATCCGGTGCTACGAATGGTGGCAACATCAAAGTTGATGCCAGTTCCCAAATCAATACAGGACAACTCAACTCCAGTGGGACTTCCGGGACAGGAGGGGATGTCACTTTAATGGCAGACGGTGACACTCAAGTGAGTTGGATTAATGCCCAAGGGGGAAGCCGAGGGGGAACTGTTGACATCACGACTCAAAAATTCTTCCAAGCTACTGATACTTTCGCTACCGATAATACGAATGCCAGCATCTCCACAATTGGTGGTTCTAATGGTGGTTCCATCACTATCCGGCATGGAGGCAATGGAACTGTTCCGTTTATTGTCGGAAATGCAGCGACTAACGGGACTCTGGGTGAAATTACCAGTGGAAGTTCCACCATTGCCCCTCAGAAATCTTTTCCCTACACTCATACAGAAGGTAACATTCGTTTAATTAGTGTGGATGCCCCCCCAAATCCACCGTCTAGCCCCAATAATCCCAACAATCCCAATAATCCCAATAATCCCAATAATCCCACTACACCTCCCATAAATTCTGTTGACCTGACTGTTTCTCAGAGCCAACCCATTGCACCGACCGTTCAAAACAATACATCCCAACCATTAGAGAGCGCAGTAGAATCAATTGATGAATCAGCCAGCAGTGATTTTAAACAATATCTGGGGCTAGGCGAAACGGCAAGCCTCAACTTGGAACAAGCTCGCAACATCCTGCGCGGCATCGAGAATGCAACTGGCATCAAACCCGCCGTTATTTATGCCATATTTGTCCCCGAAACCATTACCCCAGCGATTGGTGAAACTGAAGGATTGGGTGAAGATTCGGCCGAACTGCTAATGTTACGTTCTTTAAAGCCGAGTCCGCGCGATCGCCTGGAACTCATTCTCCTGACTGGAGAAGGCAAACCGATTCGTAAATCCCTGAATGTGACTCGCTCCGAAGTGACATCAATGGCGATACAATTTCGGTTCACGGTGACCAATGACCGTGATTCTCAAGGATTTCTCGCCCCAGCCCAACAATTGTATCAGTGGCTGTTGGCTCCCTTGGAAACCGATCTTCAGGAGCGAGGGATCAAAAATTTGGTTTACATCCCTGATAGTGGGTTACGTACTATCCCCTTGGCTGCCCTTCATGATCGCCAAGGATTTATTGTGGAACGATACAGTGTGGGTTTGATGCCCAGTCTTTCCCTCACGGATACTCGTTTCGCTAATATCCAATCGTCTCAAGTCCTGGCTATGGGTGCGAGTCAATTTAAAGACAGTCGGCCTTTACCTGCTGTCCCCTTAGAGTTAGACTCAATTACCCAAACTTGGGTGGGGAAATCTTTTCTCAATCAAGGCTTTACTTTAGAAAACCTGAAGTTACAGCGATCGCAAACGCCCTTTAGTATCATTCACCTCGCGACTCATGCCGAATTTATCCCAGGGAAACCCGCTAACTCATACATTCAGTTGCAAGACCAAAAAGTAGCTCCCATGCAGTTGAAGTCGGTGGAGTGGGCTAAACCTCCGGTAGAATTATTGGTACTATCTGCCTGTCGCACAGCGGTAGGAGATAAGGAGGTCGAATTGGGCTTTGCCGGGTTGGCCGTGCAAGCTGGAGTAAAATCGGCTTTAGCCAGTTTATGGTACGTCAATGATGAAGCGACGTTGGGGTTAATGAGTGAGTTTTACCAGCAACTGAAGACAGCTCCCATTAAAGCCGAGGCACTGCGAGAAGCACAGTTAGCAATGCTGTCTGGGAAAGTACGAATTCAACACAAGCAGTTAGTCACCAGTGAAGGGATGTTTCCCTTGCCAGCCGAGTTGATGGGAACGGTTGAACGAGATTTGTCTCATCCCTACTACTGGAGTGGCTTCACGATGATTGGTAATCCTTGGTAAACAGTGGCGTCTGTTCATTATTTTTTCATTATGTTCGGCAATAACCCATTTGCCACAAACCAAGGCACTGATTCAGCAATTGTTAAAGTGTGTATCAGCTCCTATTGACTTGGATTTTACTATTGACGTATTAAAAAAGCCTGCCCTACACTTGTAGGGCAGCTAATAAGATGAAAACAAATCAGTGGCAGAGAATAAAATCTAGAGACTAGGCAGTAAAGTTTTCTAGAGCAATACTTTTTATACGTGGGTCAACAGGGTGATCTACCTTTTCTGCTATTATTCCATCCTGAGACTTGGTTTTAGCCTAGCACTCAGGAAATCTACAAAAAGCTCAAAATCCAAACGTATTATCTACACACTATCTGCTATTATTTCATCTTGCACGCTCGTTGCGTTTCAGGCATCAGGGAATCTACTTAAATCAGTCAGATGCTCTAGAGAATCTCTTACCTAGGCTGTCATGAAACAATACTTGATTTAGAGCATCCCAAAATCTATCTAAGGGAGTAATTTCGACTAATTACCCTAGACAAACTATGCAGAAGGTTGATAATTGTTGAGTTAATCTATTCCAGCGTAAAATATCTCGAAAAACCTTGAAAAAGGACATGCCATATTAACTCCAATCGGTAAAGCTTGTTTCATAATTTCCGGACAAGCTTCTACTATCAACATTGAAAACCCAAATTAAACCTGGGGTGCTATTTTCTGATGAAATCTCCAACACAACAGTTGGACAGATGCAAGCTGCTCCTAACTGTTATCCTAAATGCATTCTTCATCGTTGGCGCATCACCGATTGCCGCCGATGAAATAAAAAATACCGCCTCAGCATCAGGAGATAATCTTCCAGATGTTGTTAATTCCAATGAAACTGTACTGACGGCTGGTCAAGCACGCCTTTCCTTACTCAAAACAGCAGACCGTGCGGCGGCTGAACCCGGTGATACTGTTGTTTATCGCCTTGCACTGAGCAACACTGGGGACGCACCCGCTAATAACATCACGCTTACCGACACGTCGCCATTGGGTGTGCGGTTTTTGCCAGAGTCATTGCAAGGTTCACTGACAACGGGTGCCACCACAACGCCGGTAACTTTACCGCCGCCAGTGGTATCGGGGAGGCAAGTCACGTTTACCTATCCCACCCTTGCTCCTCAAGAAACGCTAACCGTCGTTTATGCCGCTGTGGTGACACCCGACGCCATTCGCGGAGACGGCAGAAATGTCGCCCAAGAAACGCGAAGCAATCTTGCCAGCTATCAACTGCGAATTCGCCAGGGAATCTTATCGGACTGCGGCACTCTCATAGGACGGGTGTTTGTCGATAAAAACTTTGATGGTCAGCAGCAATCTGGAGAACCAGGAATACCGAATGCTGTCGTTTTCATGGATGACGGCAATCGCATCACCACGGATGCTAATGGCTTGTTCTCCTTAGCCAACGTCATTGCGGGTGCTCGTGTTGCCACCTTGGATTTGAGTCGTTTGCCGGGATATAGCCTTGCTCCAAACATCAAATTCATTGAAGGCAACAGTCAGTCACGTCTCGTGCGACTTGAACCCGGCGGAATGGCTCGGGTTAATTTTGCGGTAACACCTGCATATGGGGAAAGGGGGCAGCTACCATGAAATGCGATCGCGAAAATCTTAAAAGTATTGAACAAAACCAATTCATCTGTGCAAAGGACACACAAAAAGTCCGTTCTGAGCAGAACAAAACTCTAAATTTTTCTATCCCGAAAGGAATTGCTGTTTACCTTCTACTATCCAAAGGCTGGTTTCCTTCCATCACCCTCAGTTTGATCACAACCGTATTGGGAGTAATCGGAATTCTCCCAACGGCTAAGGCTGACGAACTGCCAGAACACCCCCTACTCGGACTAGGTGACAAGGCGACGGACTGGGGACTAAGTACTGAAAATCCAATTCCTCAATATTCTCTAACGACTCCGATTGCCAAACAGCAACAAGATGAAGTTTCCCTGGGGAGTACTGATACCGAGTTGCGTTTAGAGAGAGTAAACTTTCTCGACGGGGAGAATTCCTCGACGGGGAAACGGGAAGAGGACGTGGAGACGCAGAACACTCCCGACGCAGAGAAAGACGGGGAACATTCCACCCTCTCAACGCCACTGACGGCTGCTGCTGACTTGTTCAAACAGGAGAGTGAGGAAACTCAACTCTCAGAAGAGATACTTCAGCAGAATACCTTAACTCAGCCCTCGATAGCGGAAAGGGAAAAGGCTAAGGAGCAAGGGAATCAACCCCTGTCACCTCCAATTACTGCACAAGCAACACCCGATGCTCAAACAGAAATCTTACCGTCCAACAACTCTCAACCTACAAATCCAACAGCAGCACTAGCTTCTGGAGAAGTACGCATCCTCACGCCCCAAAGTGGTGTTACCAATAATGACTCCACCAATCTAGTCGTTCAGTACAACGCAGACGACCCCATTCAAGTCAGCATTAACCAAAAACCCCTCGATTCTTCGATCGCCACTCAGCAGAATCGAGATGATGCACAAAACATCATTACTCAGGCTTGGTACAACATCCCCCTAGAGGAGGGAGAAAATACCATCACGGTTCAGGCAGGAAACGGGACACCTACTAGTGTGCAAGTGAGTGTGAAACAGACTGCACTCCGGCTAGAAATCGCTCCAACGGGTGACCCTCGCGTGGCTGCGGATGGTCGTTCTATCATCACCCTGCAAGGACGAATTACCGACGAAAATGGTCAACTTCTGAGTGAAGATGCCCTAGTCACCCTCACCGCTAGCGCTGGTAAGTTTGTCGGTGCCGACCAAGATCAAGACCAACCCGGTTTTCAAGTCCGGGCAAGGGGAGGACAATTTACTGCCCAACTTCAATCTAGCTTAGAAGCCCAAAAAGTTCAGATTCGTGCGGCTGTGGAAGGGACGAGCGATGCAGAGAATCTGGGCGCAGGAACAGGGAAACCCACTCCGACAACCTTCTCTTTACTCCCGGACGCCGACTCTTTGATCGAGGCTTACACCCAAGTTGAGTTTATTACCAATTTGCGTCCGTCCATCGTTTCTGGTGTGATCGACTTGCGGATTGGGCCTGGAGGAACCAATTTCTGGGGGAGAAGGGCAGACTTTCTCGATCCCGATTTGATAGACGATGGTACTCAGGTTGATTTCAAAGCAGCCGTCTTTGGTACTGGGAAAATTGGAGAATGGCTGTTTACGGGTGCTTACAATAGCGTCCGCAACCTCAATGAAACCTGCGACGGCATCACCCGCTTATTCCGGGGCCCGCAGTTTTGTGAACAACAGTACCCGGTTTACGGCGATAGTTCTACGGTTGATTACACCACTCCCTCCATTGATAGTGTTTACCTCCGCTTTGAGCGCACCTCCCGCTTCGGGAAGGAACCCGACTATGTGATGTGGGGAGACTACAACACCCTAGAACTTGCCAGGGAATCACAACTTTATAGCGGTGTTACCCGCTTGCTACACGGATTTAAGGGCAATTACAACCTAGGTAACCTGCAAGTCACTGGGGTATATAGCGGGAACATTGATGGTTACCAACGAGACACCATCGCACCCAATGGGACTTCCGGCTACTACTTCCTCTCCCGACGCCGCTTGATTCCGGGGAGTGAAGTCATCTTTATCGAAACCGAAGAAGCCAATCGTCCTGGTACGGTAGTATCCCGCAAACTCCTCAATCGGGGGGTGGATTACGAGATTGATTACGATAGAGGGACGATAATGTTCCGCCAGCCGGTTCTAGCAACGGAGTTTGCCTTTTTTGATACGCCGGAAACGGCATTAGAGGGGTCTCCGGCTTTTGTGGGGTCAACCTTGCTCGTGCGGCGAATTGTCACCTCCTACCAATATGAAGGTAGCGAAGGAGGAAACGACACGCATCTTTACGGCGGGCGATTGCAATACAATTTTTCCCAAGCGTTTCAACAAGAAAGTTGGATTGGTGCCACTTACCTGCGTCAAGATCAGGGAATCCAGGACTTTGAACTGTATGGTGCAGATTTCCGCATCCCGGTGGGAACCGACGGGCAGATAGTCGGTGAATATGCCCATTCTTACGATAGTTTCAGAAATGCCACGGGTTCTGCTTATCGCTTAGAAGCTCATGGTCGGATTTTCCCTGGTTTTACGGGACGGACGTATTACCGCTCGGTTGAGGAAGGGTTTTCTAACGATTCTACCCTGAGTTTTACACCAGGGCAGACACGATATGGGGCTGCGATCGCATATTCCATTACCCCGACTACGACCTTCCGCGCTGGCTACGACTTTGAAGAAAACTATGGTATTTCCCCAGGAGTCCGCACCGATTTATTGGATTTATTCAATCCCGGTCCAGTCGCCCCCTTGGGAAGCGCAGTTAATAACACCCTGGAAACCATCAGTGCTGGAATCCTACAAGAGTTGGGTAAAGCTTCTTTAAGCGTTGATTTCGTCCAGCGCAATCGCGAAGATCGAGTTAGCGACTTGTTCAGTGGCAGTGCGTCGCAACTTGTCTCCCGCTTGGGGTTGCCCTTAACTGACGCCCTCACCTTCAGCGCACAAAATGAACTCAGTTTCGCAGACAATGACCCCCTCTACCCGAACCGCACCACGCTAGGTTTAGATTGGAAAGCCTATCCGGGAGTCACCTTCCGCCTTGCCCACCAGTTCTATGATGGAGGCATCCTAGGCAGTGACTCGCTCACCAGTCTCGATACGATTTTGTCTCACAATATCGGGAAAAATACGACACTCACCGGTCGCTACTCAGTTATTAGTGGTTTTAATCAGCTCGTCGGTCAAGGAGCAATTGGACTCAATCACCGTTGGGTGGTTACTCCCGGACTACGGGTAACTTTGGGATACGAACACACCTTCAGCAATAGTTCAATTCCGACTGCTGCCGGCGTGCGCTTCCTTCAACCCTATGCCGTTGGTCAAAGTGCTTCCTCTTTAGCCTTGTTAGGTGGAGATGTCTACAGTGTGGGGGTTGAATATACCGATAACCCGGACTTCAAAGCATCGGGTCGGTTTGAGCACCGCACGGGTTCAGGCAATAACAATACAGTGTTTTCTCTTGCTGGTGCGGGGAAACTCTCACCCGCTTTGACGGTTCTTGCCCGATACGAACAAGCTAATTTTGCCAACCAGCTTATCGAAGGGTTGAAAGATACAGCAAACCTCAGGGTAGGTTTAGCTTATCGCGACCCCAATAGCGATCGCTGGAACGCCCTAATGCGTTACGAATACCGTAAAAACCCTTCAACCATTCCCGAAACGCTGCTGTTTGGTAGTGGTACAGGTTCAAAAGAACACGTATTTGCCGCAGAAGCGATTTACGCCCCCAGTTGGCGATGGGAATTTTATGGCAAAGGGGCGATGCGCTACAGCAACACCGAATTAGCCAATAACTTCTCTAATTCTTCCACCATTTTCCTCGGTCAACTTCGCGCTGCCTACCGCCTAAACTACCGGATGGATTTAGCCGTCGAAGGACGTTGGATTGGTCAAAACTCACCCAGCTACGACGAAACCGCGTTTGCAGTGGAAACTGGGTATTACTTAACACCCGATTTACGCATTGCCTTAGGGTATAGCTTTGGTGGTATTGATGACCGAGACTTTACCGGTTACCGCTCTGAAGGAGGCGTCTATTTTGGCGTAACCTTCAAAATTAATGAGTTATTCGGTGGCTTTGGCAGACAAAAAGTTGTGCCTCCCCAAGAACAACAACCCCCCACAAAACCCGTAGCAACTAATAATCAACCTGAGGCAATCCCTACCGTCAATAACAGGAATCAGAATCTACAACCTGCATTTTAGACATAGGGAATTTCACGAGTATTTCCTTCCCCAAAAAACTCATTGGGAAATTCTGAGTTGCGCTTTGGTTGAAAACTACAGGTTGTTTAGACTTTAGACCTCTTGCAAAAGTATTCTTATGAGGCTGTTTGCGTCAATTCTCGTTCACTGTTCCCCGTTCCCCATTGCCTGTTACCGACTTCTGCAAGAAGTCTTTTCAATGAATCAAAACCATTCAAAACTAGAATCTATCGGCAAACCACCGTGGAAGTAAAAAACTCTGTTCATCTCTCTCCTTATCTCTACTCTGTGTTCCTTCGCCTGGAGGGGCTCGTTAAAAATAAACGGGTTAGCTACACGCGAATAATGGGAAATAAAGCGAAGATTGATGATGCAAACCATGCAAAAGAAAGAATTAAAAATGAAGTCTTAACTATCAAAAATTCTTCTATTTTTATCCTTTTGACTTCAGTATTTTTGGGCGCTTTAACTCTACCGGATAAAGCAACAGCTCAGCCCATCAATTCTGTAACGGTAGTGGTCAATAGTAACCAGGATGGCCCTATCCAACCTGACGGCGCTTTAACCTTGCGAGAGGCCATAGAAATTGTTAACGGCCAGCTCAATCTCGATCGCCTCAGTGCAGCCGAACAAGCCCAAGTTCGACCCCTAGCATCCAATGCCCCCTCCCGGATTGAGTTCAACTTGCCACCCGATCAAACCACCATCAGCCTCAGAAAACTGTTGCCGCCTTTAGCAAGGCCGGGAGTAGTGGTTGATGGTACGACTCAACCCGGTTATGATGCGACGCGATCGGCAACAGCAGAAATTGAGATTCCGATTCCGGTTGTGTCCATTACACCGGAACAAGGTCAAGAAGTCTTGCGGGGGTTCACCATCGTTGCTGATGGCGTTACCGTTCGGGGGTTGAGTCTTTACGGCTTTAGTAAGTTAGGGGGAGCAACCCTAAACACCCCACCGGCTGATATTTTCATCGATAGGGGTCTTCCACCCCCAGATGTCACCATCCGACCCCCCGTTAATAGTTTTGACTTGCGGTTTCCGGAACAAGACATCAAGCCAACGGAGGACTGGGGTTTGGAATCCCTTAGCCCTCTCTTACAACAACGCACCAACCCACCAAAGGATGTGGTGATTGAACTCAATTGGTTAGGGATGCCGCCAGATGAGCAAATGCCAAATCAGTTATCCGCCTTTGGTGTATCGGTGTTTAACGGGTCTGGAACCATCCGACGCAACCGAATTTCGCACCATGAGGGTTCGGGCATTATTACCTCAAAGTTCGCCCAAAATTTGCTGGTGACGGAAAACATCATTGTTGGCAATGGCATTACGGGAATGCCGGATGCCATTCGTCTAGAAGGCGAAATTGACAACTCGCAGATTACTGGGAATTTGATTTGTGGCAACGATGGCAGTGGGGTGTATTTGTTTAAGCCGACAGGGTCGGTACAGATTCGGGATAACCAAATCACCTTCAACGGCAGGCGCTTGGCAACGGCGGCAGTTTACTTGATGGGAGACAATCACCAAGTCCTCGACAACCAAATTAGCGATCAACCTGGGTCGGGTGTCGTGGTTACAGCCTATCCCAAGAGTGACGGCAACAGGATAGTACAAAACCGCTTTGCCGACCTCGAAGGCTTAAGCATTGACCTGAACACGCAACAAAATGTTGACCCGATTAATTATCGGCAGGGGGATGGGCACAATCCCCTCCGCAATTCCCCCAATCGGCGCAAAGAAACGGCTAACGCGGCGATTAATCCTCCCCAGTTTGTCTCGGATGAATTCTTTGTTTTGGGTTCAGAGGTTAAGGTCTTTGGTCAAGCTGATCCAGGGTCAACGGTGGAAATCTATCGAGTTAGAGAAAATACTGCCATTCCCTATGGCCCCCTCAATCAACCCTTGACCACTGTGACGACGGATGAAAAGGGAGTATTTAGCGCTACGCTCGATAACGTACAACCAGGGGATGCTGTGAGTGCGATCGCAATTCACCCAGAGTACGGCACCTCGGAACCAGCACTCAACGCCCAGGTGGTGTTTCCAGATGGCACTTCTCCTGTGAGAGAACCTAACGCCCCACGCCGCGCAATTCCCCAATGCACTACCGCACAAGTACCACCCCCACCTCCCGAACCCGAACCCGAACCCACACCAGCACCACCAGAACCCCTAACCTTACGGGTGCCGAGGAATGTTCATTTTGCCCTCGACCAATCCACAATTAGTCCAGAAAGCGCTGCCATCCTCGACCAAATTGTTGAAGTGATGCGCTCCTATCCCGTGCTGACTGTGGAAATTCGGGGTCACACCGACCCACGGGGGAGTAGTGCCTACAACCAAGCTTTAGCCAATCGTCGAGCACTCGCCGTGCGAAATTACCTCTTGCGTCAAGGAATTGAACCCGAACGCATGACGATTCGTTCCCTTGGAGAACAAGAACGTCGAGCAATGGGTACTGATGCTCTTGATTATGCACGCGATCGCCGCGTTGAGTTCATCTTC
>JBFLZA010000181.1:0-13695 GCA_040756535.1 Cyanobacteriota bacterium | reverse complement strand
AAGTAGTAGTTAATATGGCTGACTACGGCATGAATCCTCAAGCCGCTCTTGATGCACCCAGATGGCGATTTTTGCTGGGCAAGAGCGTATTACTAGAATCGGCAGTCCCTGATCATGTCGCACGGGCACTCGCTGTGCAAGGGCACGACATCCAGGTTAGTGAGCAAGGAGGACAATTTGGGAAAGGTCAAATCATCCTACATCGTGAAGGAGTTTTCGTTGCAGCGTCAGAACCCCGCGCTGATGGCTTGGCACTAGCACAATAGAGGGGAAAAATAACCTGTTGAGGGATGCTCTCAAGATATCCAATTGCGGCTAGTCGGGGTCAAGGGAAAGTGATTGCTTCTTTATTGAGGGTCTTGTGTCCATTTTTGCTCAAAGAAGGCAACGATACGTTTCGGCTCAAACTCGTAAAAATCTTGCATTAGCCCAGCAGTGTAATAAACCTGAACTCTATCCGCTAAAGACATCAACCCTTCCTGCACCACCTCGATTTTGTCTAGCGTCGTGTTGTACTCATTAGTCAGCGCTGTCAAATCGACTTGGAGCGAATCTAAATTCAGCTCTGGGTGCATCAGGTGAAGGATGAATACTCGTTGGCTGAGGGTTTCAAGGGCCCGTTCATCTGGAACATTATCAATTGATTCGTCTAGATACTCCGTTGCTGCTTCCAGGTTGCAGGTTTGGCAAGCTTGCCTCGCTCGAAGGCAAGCCATTTTACTATCAAGCACTTGTTCCCGAAGGTAAAGCACCTCATCTGCTAGGTTAGTGAGTTGTTTGTGAGCCTTAAGAGACAAGGGGGAGAACATTGTTTAATATCCTTACAATCGCGACTTCTGAATAAAACAGGGGTGGGTATAATCCCATCCCTATCCGCTTTAGGTATGGCAGCCTAGAGAATAAACCTATAGGCTTACTATTTAATTAACCAACTTATTTAGGGTATTTTCCGCATACAATCTTGGATCAGTTGTGGTTCAAACTCCTTGATCTAAAACTGATCTAGACAAAAGCCGAAAGAAGCTATAGAATCTCATATCGATAAAACAAGCACCTCCACTGAAATCGGTTATCCAAGCACAACTCCAATATCTCATCAGCTTGTCAATTAGAAATCACTCCAGAAACACTTGCAGTACGAATCTAATACAGCAAAGACTTCAGAAATTTTTCCCTAGCTCCAGATATTCATACCTTCCAGCATCCACTCAATTACCTGATTCAGCAATTCCTATTTAGGGGGGCCAATAGGGATTGTAATACTTGCCTTTAGACGTTTCCCCAAGCGAGGAGTTTCCATAACTGCTGATACACCTCGGCTGCTTCTAAACTTTCGTGTTACAAGTTGCAATGAAAGTTTAGGTTAGGGGAAAGGGAAATTGAGGGTTTTCTCTAGGGATAAGGGACAAGGGGGAAAGGTGAAAGGCTTGCCCAGTTTACTTTTAACCTTTTCCCTAGCTTCACCAGAATACCAATTAAATGCGCGATCGCTTATTAATGTTTACACCTCCTCAGTACACAAATCCTAACTTTATTTTTCAGAATTTTGAATCAATGGGTTAGTTTTCCAGGTTTTGGTTCTAATATCAACAGAACTTGTAACTGTTAGCCCAACAGAAGAATCACTCCTTTATACAAGTTTTATATTCTATAAAGAAAGCAAAATTTAATACATAGTACTTCCCTCTTGGAGCTTATGCATGAAGTAGTATGTCCAAGCACTTCTACTTGAGAAGTATTCAATTAGGATGGTAGAGGCCTTTCCTGAGCCTTTAATAGGCTTAATCGCAGAATTTTTTAAGGATTTCTTTATTTTGTTCAGAAGCTTCAGTTCTTACTTCTGTTACTAGACATTAAGGTAAGCTTGCAGACTGCACACGAATATTGCGAGGAAAATCCTTCTTCCCCTATTCCCTATTCCCTGTTAAGGAGTTCCCTATTTTCAGATTAGACACCATTAGCAGCGCTCACAACGAAGTGATGGAAATCTCGTTCCCCTGACCCCTGACCCCTGACTCCTGACTCCTAACTCCTGACTCCTGACTTCTGACTCCTGACCCCTGACTCCTGACTCCTGACTTCTGACTCCTGACTCCTGACTTCTGACTCCTGACTCCTGACTCCTGACCCCTGACTTCTATTTCCAAATTAGGCTGATTTCCACTTCCCATGAAAACTATGAGGAATAACACTCGGTAATCTGAGGCGGCAAACGGGTTCCTCATCTAGTGCATTACTATCAAACACCACAACCTCACTTGTGTCAGAATTGCCGTCATACACGACTGTCAGCACCCAGCCTTGTTGAGAATTAAAAGAATCGGCTACATAGAGAGGTTCCGAGGGGTAGCGATTTTCACCCATGTCAGCGATCGCTAAGGTATCCATTTTAGAATTAAATCGAGCGATCGCACCGAACAACTCCTGGCGAGTATCCACCCCATCCCGAGACACCGATAAATAGACATCAGGTGACGCTTGTCCCATAACCTGCGGCGGTACAACGGGAAACTCACAAGCTCTATCTAACAATTCCACTAGTTGCGTTACCTTTCCCGTTTGGGGATTGAGACGTGCTTGCCACAGTGTTCCTTGAGCTTTCGTCTGGGTTTGACCTGTTGCTACTTCTTGCAAATATTGATTTGTCTGAAAGTCGGGATAACGGACAAAATCAATCACAACTGAGCCATCAGTATCTACATAACCATTGCTAAAGTGCCACTGATGCCAAGCTTGGGCTTCACCACGACTAACTACAGCAAGCGTTTCGCGATCGAGGACAATAATTTGAGTGGCTTTATCGCCTTGCCATTCCATCGCCTCACTAAAGCTACTCAACCCCAGTCCTGCCGTGAGAAGATTAACCCGTACTGGTGGCACGAAAAAGATGAGATATTGTCCTGCCATCACAAAGTCATGCACCAAAGGTAGACCCTCTAGCGATACTGCACTCTGTCGGATAATCTTGCCCGTAGGGTCACTCTTATAAACCTTAAGCGTCGCATTTAGGCCTGCTGCAACACCAAAGTTAAAAATCTCACCCGTTTGTGGGTCACATTTGGGATGAGCTGAATAAGGCGCACCTTCCCCTAACTGCCCTAAACTATCAGTCCCCCAAGTTTCCAGCGTTTCCAGGTCGAGGGCGTGAGGATTTCCCCCTTCCCACAGGGCTAGTAATTTATCGGGAAGTACCAGCACTGATGTATTGGCAGCATTTTTCACAGGTTTGCCCCAGCGTTCCCAAAGGTGACCGGGTGCCGTCATTCCATAGTTGGGGTACAGGAATTGATCTTTTTCGGCTTCATCTTGGTAGCCAGCAGTTTGTACGTAGCGATAGAGGCCTGTCGCCCCTGCATCAGTAAAATGAACCGCTAAAATTGCCCCATCCCCATCAAACCAGTGGCCGACTCGCACACCCCCGCGTTCCAATCGTCCAGGGCCGTTGCGATAGAGTGAACCTCGCAAACCCTCTGGAATCTTACCGGAGAGGAGTGGTAGAGGGGTGGGAGGGAATTCTTGGGCGGGTTGGGCGATCGCTTTTGCCCAAGCTTTACGGGTTAGTGGCTTAGTCGTCGTCATGCTTAATCTTAACTATCGGTTGAGCAGTGGGCTCATTGATATATTATTAAGTTTTATTACTAAAATGGCGACTTTTATCCAATTTTTTTGAGATAGGGGGTGACACCCCCCACCCTACCGATGTTATATTGTGCTTAGTAGATGCACCCTGATAATTACAGAGAGTCACGCAAGTGGCTCTTTTTCCTTTTCACAGGTTAGGTACCTCTGAGCTTCGCATACAACGAAAAATTGTAGGGGCACGGTATCAGCAGCATCCCAACTCTTGCCTAGATATGAATGTTGCCGTACTCCTACTGGACATGGCTAAGTTATTTTTGGACAAGCCCTAAACTTGCACTAATTACTTGCAGCTCCAGTGGTTTCTTGCTTCTGGGCAGAACCTTGAGTTCCCAACTGGATAAGCTCAATCTTATACCCATTCGGGTCTTCAACGAAAGCAATCACCGTTGAGCCGTGCTTCATCGGGCCGGGTTCGCGAACGACTTTGCCGCCCTTGAGTCGGATTTGGGCACAAGTTTCGTAGATATTATCAACGCCAAGAGCAATGTGACCGTAAGCATTCCCTAAATCGTACTTGTCAACGCCCCAGTTGTAGGTCAGTTCAATGACAGTATGATCAGACTCATCCCCATAACCGATGAATGCCAAAGTAAATTCGCCGCCCGGATAGTCCTTTTGGCGCAGCAGCTTCATCCCTAAAATATCGCAGTAAAACTTGAGTGATTCCTCAAGATTGCCGACCCGCAGCATCGTATGTAGCATTCGCATGGCTGACTCTATGCTCCTTAAGCGGTTTCCTTGTTTTTCATTGTAAAGAGAGGGACTGCTCATTCTCAGAAATGTTTTACAGGGAAATCCCTACAAATTGGTAAGTAATAATACGGTCGGAAACGAGAGACATCCTTAAAGTTGACGGTTGACCTTCTCTAGAAAGGCTATCATCGCGGAAGCTGATGATTTTCAGGGTGCTTTTGGATCGTTGAAGTCCCAAAACACCGTATTGGGCAACTTTTTATATATAGTTGTCCTGATGTATGAAGCTAGTTGCATCAGTTAAAGAAGAGGAAAGGTATGCAATACAAGCAAGAATCCGCAATTGAGGCGATTGATGCCAGAGAGATTTTAGACTCTCGCGGGCGTCCTACTGTAGAAGCCGAAGTGCATCTCGCTACTGGCGCTATGGGATTAGCGCAGGTTCCCAGTGGAGCCTCGACAGGTACCTTTGAAGCTCACGAACTGCGGGATGATGACTCCCATCGCTACGGCGGCAAGGGAGTTCTGACTGCTGTTCGGAATATTAAGGAGAAAATTACTCCTGAAATCTTGGGAATGGATGCGCTCGATCAAGCATCTGTTGACAAAAAAATGCTCGATCGCGATGGTTCCCCCAACAAACGAAACTTGGGTGCAAATGCCATCTTGGCGGTATCTTTGGCAACCGCTAAAGCAGCAGCGGATGATTTAGCCATCCCGCTCTATCGCTATCTGGGAGGGCCTCTCTCCAATTTATTGCCCGTGCCGTTGATGAACGTGATCAATGGCGGTGCTCATGCGGATAATAATGTGGATTTTCAGGAATTCATGATTGTACCTGTGGGAGCACGCTCGTTCCGGGATGCTCTGCGCTGGGGTGCTGAAGTGTTTGCCTCGTTAGCCAAGGTGTTGAAGGATAAAAACTTGCTGACGGGTGTAGGTGATGAAGGGGGGTTTGCTCCCAATTTGGAATCGAATCAAGCGGCTTTAGAATTGCTGATTGCAGCGATTGAGAAGGCAGGGTATAAGCCGGGAGAACAGATTGCTTTGGCTATGGATGTAGCGGCAAGCGAGTTCTATAAAGATGGCCAGTATGTTTATGACGGAGCATCTCACGCCCCAACGGAGTTCATTGATTATCTAGAGAAGTTAGTGGGACAGTATCCAATCATTTCCATTGAAGATGGGTTGCATGAAGAGGATTGGGATAGCTGGAAGCTGCTAACTGAACGATTGGGTAATCGTACTCAGTTAGTCGGTGATGATTTATTTGTCACCAACCCCACAAGGTTGAGCCGGGGGATTGAGTCGGGTGCTGCTAACTCGATTTTGATTAAGCTCAATCAAATCGGGACATTGACGGAAACCCTGGAAACCATCGATTTAGCAACTCGCAACGGTTACCGCTCTGTTATTAGTCACCGTTCCGGTGAAACGGAAGACACAACGATCGCAGATTTAGCTGTAGCCACCCGTGCAGGCCAAATCAAAACCGGTTCATTGTGCCGCAGTGAGCGGGTTGCTAAATACAACCGACTGCTGCGAATTGAAGATGAATTAGGCGATCGCGCTGTGTATGCTGGTGCTGTAGGCATGGGCCCTATTTAGATCAGTAGGAACTCAGCTTTGCATATCGTGAGGATGGGGGAAAGGGAAAAGGGAAAGGGGAAAAGGTTAATCAATTCAATCCTTCACCTTTTTTCTTATCTAGTAAGTCTCTCACCTCAGATCTGTCTTGTCCTAGCCGCAATAACTCGCCAGGGGTTTAAACCCCTGGCTAATAGGTAAAGTCGTCTAAAGACGACTGAAAAGACTTTTAGTCCACTTTAGTGGACTTCAGCTATTAGCCAAGAACTTAAGTTCTTGGCGGGTTATGCGGCTGAATGAGTTGCGGATTGAACCGACTTTACAATTCCACCTTCTAGCTGATTCATCGATGCCATGATGCCATTCTCGGAATTTTTCAGCAATGAAGCCTTAACTTCCTGCAAATAGTCCAAAATCGCTTCTCGGAGAACGGGTTTATCTACTTTTACTGTATGTTTGTAATCCCAGATATCCCAAACAATAATTCCGACAGCAACAATGGGGTCGAGTAACTGGACTCCTAAATTACCCGCAACCATACCCCCCGTTTTGGCTGCCATTTTTGCTGTTGCTTTTCCGGCAAATGAGGCAGCAACTTTACTTCCTATCTTGGCTACAGCAGGAATCATGGCTTTGGCGAGTAAGTAAGTACTTCCGCCTACTAATACTTTTAAGGAGAAGTTAGAAAGGTTTCCTTCTGTATCGTTGATAGTAATGGCAATATCCTCAAGATAATGTTCCCATTGTCCTTGAGGAATTTTGTAATTACTTTGGATGCTAGAAATATTGTTGCCTAGTTCGGAAATATATAGATTAATCGTATCTCTGGTGATTCTCTCAAGTTCTAGTTGGGCGGTTTTCGGTCTCAGGACACGTTTAGCAAATTCGGTTTGAAATTCTTCTGTCAATTTTTCTGCGACGGCTTGGCCCGGAGGTGGGTTATTGGTATCTATCTGGTGAGCGGCTGCTGAAGAAAGCCAAACAAACGGAGTAGTGAACTCTATTTTCTTTTGATTGAAGTAATCAAAATACCAATCGAGAAAGCTGCTATCAACACGAGTCATTAATTCATCAACCCACTCGTCTAATTGTGCTGAGGCAAAGCGTTCTGCTTGGGTATGTGCATCTGTAATTGCTGTTGCGATCGCACGCTCTAATTCGTTAGGGTTAGGTAGCGTTCTGTCAATAGTGACTATACGGTTACTTCTGCTATCTGGATATCCTGAATCTCCTGAGAGTGAATTGGCAATAAAGCCTCTACCGAGTAGGGGAATAATCACGATTAAAATCACGGCAACCCACACGAAGGGAGTTAGCGATCGGATAAATTGACTTAATGCTTGAATTCGCTCGGTTCTCTCAGCATAGGTATTTTTTTTATTTTTATCGTTTGCCTGCTGCTCTTGTTCCTGACTCATGGTGATAACTGAGGTGATGGGGGCTGCTATTCGCCTTCACCCCCATTGTGCCGAAATTTTCTGGGAATCTTCAGTCTCCTTACGGGGATTTAGTTAGTGGAATTTAGTTTTAATCCCTGATAGGGATTAAGTGGAATTTAAACTCTGGAAAGCACCCTCTAGAAAGATCGGATTCACGTTTCAATCCCTGATAGGGTTTAAGTGGAATTTAAACAAACATCGGCGTGAAAACCAGTGGACGAAGGGTATTGTTGAGTTTCAATCCCTGATAGGGATTAAGTGGAGTTTAAACTCAATAAGTTCCATAGGTTCCAGATTATATCGATTGAGTTTCAATCCCTGATAGGGATTAAGTGGAGTTTAAACCTTGAAAGCAGCTCAGGAGAATGGGGAAATTAACTGTTTCAATCCCTGATAGGGATTAAGTGGAGTTTAAACGCCAGAAAATCAGCGCTGGTGATGGGCAGCCCCAAGTTTCAATCCCTGATAGGGATTAAGTGGAGTTTAAACCAAAAGTTATGCATGGGCACACCCTCAAATTTTTAGGTGTTTCAATCCCTGATAGGGATTAAGTGGAGTTTAAACTCAAGAAGCTTTGAAGAGTCAAGCTGCTTTAATATCTGTTTCAATCCCTGATAGGGATTAAGTGGAGTTTAAACCGTGGCTATCCCATTCGTGAACTCTCGCGACTTTGTTTCAATCCCTGATAGGGATTAAGTGGAGTTTAAACTTCTACCACAAAATGGCGCGATACTTGCAATCACCATCGGTTTCAATCCCTGATAGGGATTAAGTGGAGTTTAAACTTCTGTTTGAACCAGTCCTGCGTAGTGTTCCCAGATGTTTCAATCCCTGATAGGGATTAAGTGGAGTTTAAACCAATTGCTTTTCCCCTCGCCGCTTCTAGAAGAGGTTTCAATCCCTGATAGGGATTAAGTGGAGTTTAAACGCGACATCTAAGAGATCGACGCAAACATTTACGCTTCGTTTCAATCCCTGATAGGGATTAAGTGGAGTTTAAACGGAAGCTAGCACTGATATTTGCAACGCTAGTTCCTGTTTCAATCCCTGATAGGGATTAAGTGGAGTTTAAACTGGGAAGTAACAAAACTTCCGAAGTGCAAATAAACCAAGTTTCAATCCCTGATAGGGATTAAGTGGAGTTTAAACAAAGCAGCAGCCAGAGCAGAACTCAAACAATTAGTTTCAATCCCTGATAGGGATTAAGTGGAGTTTAAACTCCAGGAAGTATAAGGCACAAATATACCTACAAGGGTTTCAATCCCTGATAGGGATTAAGTGGAGTTTAAACTTTACGTAATCTAAGCGATAGGAGACCCTATACCGGTTTCAATCCCTGATAGGGATTAAGTGGAGTTTAAACCTAACTGAATAGGGACGGAGAGGGTAGGAGTTGGTTTCAATCCCTGATAGGGATTAAGTGGAGTTTAAACCGCCGGCATCCAGAAGCCTTACTGTATTTAGTTTTCAAGGTTCGTTGGTGACAAGCTCCTCTTATAGTAGCATTCCAGAGCCAAAGGCTGACAAGAGAAAAATTTAAAATCGGCTGAAATCTAGTCATATCAATGCTTTCAGAACCCGTGACAACCTCCTGTAAAGGGCAAGGGCTGCAAACCCTTATGGAATAACGAATACAGCCCCAAAATTGAATCAACCTCAGAAAACACCTACCGGTTGTCACGTTCTGACTTTTTTAGCTGTCTTTTCTGTAAAAGCGATCGCCTACAGACAACGCTGCTGCTAATGCGATTCCTGGCACTGTCAGCACCACTGTCCACGGAGAGCGTAACCAATTCACTTGCTCGTATTTCTGGTAAGAATCAAACTTGTACCGCGAACAGGGTTGAGCAGAAGCCACTGAACTCAACATAACGGTAGAAGCGATCGCAGTACTTGATATGATAGCGGCCACTAATAACTTGGGTTTGCTCATGATTATCTTCTCCAAAAAATTTGAGTTCAGTTCTTAACCCAGATAGAATCCTAACGGCTTGTACAAGATGCAACCATTCTAAGGGGTATCCTGACTGAGGTGTAATTTCCGGCAACTACCTCAACGGCATAGGCATCAATCGGTGCTTGCCAACCATCAGGAAACCCGGAGGGATCGAGAGCAAGGCGATAAGTTCCCGGTGGCAGGCGTAAAAGAATGCTATCGCTCAGAACTTTTGGGTTGAATGATTGAATGGGTTTGTGATTGAGGGTGAGCAGTGACTCTAAGTTTTCTGTATAAACCTCTTCGCCTCTATCCCGCTTTCCATTATTATTGCGGTCAAAAAAGGGCTGAATGATCACCCCTCCCTCGGTGCGGAAGCGTTCGATTTGGCGATCGCCTGGAAAAATTCCCTCCTCAATATTAAGGCTAAGAGCGAACTCTAAGCTATAGTTTTCCTCGTCAGAGGTTAGCGATAGTCCCTCATAGCTCCCCTTTAGCAGTAAACCGGGTATCGCTGCAATTTTCACTGTGGCAATAATCCCCGACCCCTGAGAACCAAAGCCGTAACCTAACTGAGTTTCCCAAACAGAGTTGCCGTCCGCTGCAACTGCCTTAGAACGATAGCGCCAACCCACAATCGCTAATCGGTCAGAGCGTTCTAAATACTTTGTTTTGTACGCTAATAGCAAAGCGTGTCCATTGTCAAGCAAGCTGCCAGAAAAATTGTAATTGAGTGTCGATTCCCAGCCAGTTTCATTCCCTTGCTCAGTAAGTTCCAAAAATCCCAAGCGCTGTCTCGCATTCCAACGCAAGCCATTTTGCTCATCAAGGGTGGCATCGGCAGCTATCAAAAAGCCTTTGCCATTCAGGGCTGTTTTTATCCCAACAGTAGTCCCATCGCGCAGATCATAGGTTCCCAGTAACGTGATGTTAGGAGAAACTTGCCAGTTTAGGCTGAAACTCTGGGAGGCGCGATCGCTATTAAACTGAGCAGTAATACCAGGAGTTAGTTCGTAGCGGACGCTAGCCTCAACATCCCAAGTGCCTTCCTGATCAGGACTCAACACCGAAGCGACCACATCTAAGGGGATATCACTAGGTCGAAAGACTAGTTCTCCCAGTCCTTTAAGTGTTTGATCATAGACGCCACCCATTCCCAACGTTAGGTCGTTCGATATCCCCCAGCGTTCGGCAATCCCACCCTGAAATGTCTTCAATTCTCCTAGGAAATTCTCCTTTTGCCCACCTGAAACTTGACGCTGAAAACCGCCAGAGATAATTGTTACTGATGCACCTGCGGGAAGTTGTTCTGGTACGCTGGAGAATGTAGCATCCTGATTCTTCAATCTCCGCCGTTGAATGGTGGTAAAGCCCCAGTAATCCCCGGTACTCTGACTACGCCAAAACGTTGGCTGAGAACCAATTACATAATCTGCTGAATCTGTTTGTTGCAGATACTGCGCTTGATCCAGATACCAGGTTGGGGAATCTAAAAAATCGGGTTGGTTAACCTGGATGTACCAACTTCCCCGTAGAAATGTACCAACGGCTACGAGTTCCCCTGTGTAGTTGAAGGAGGACGGTTGTGAACCGGTGGCATTCACCCGTTGCTCAATGGCTGTGAGGGTAAAAATATAAGGCTTCACCCGTGGCAACTCTTCTAATGGTATTGGCGCTTTTGTTACCATCGGCTCTGTTGTTTGCGAGCCTAACTGTGAGCCACTGTGGGGTTTTTGGGAGTCAATGCAAGTGTCAAAATTAGGCGATCGCACTTTTAACGACTCATCCGGTAAAGGCGTCAAGTTATCTGACACCTGAGTTGCAGGAGTTGCTGAATGCTCAGAATTCGTCTTAAATTTGCGATCGAGGCTGTTGCTGATTTGAGGCAAAGCACTGGGGGCAATTCCCACTATTAAACTGGCAATCAATCCCAGCAACCCCAACACTTTGCTGCAATTGAATGGCTTATGCTCCCATCCCGGAATATTGCTTCAATCCCTTACGCCACAACCGGCGATTCAAGATAAAAAACAACAAACCCCAACCCAGCATCACCGCAATACCCCGCACAATATCTACAGGTAGCCCAATCAAAATCGCTGCTGGAAAGTGAACAAAATAGGGAAAAGGCGTCCACAGCGCTACTTCCCGCACTGCTGGAGGAAAGACTTCCAAAGGAGCAATAACCCCAGAAAGAAATAAGTAGAATAAAAACCAGAATTGCTCGATCGCACTCGCTCGTTCTGTCCAAAACGCCAGTAAAGCAAACGTATATTGGATCAAAAAGCGCAGGGAAAACGCTAGCAATACCACTAACACAAACAGCACTACACTCCCAAAATTGGGTATCCAAATTGCCTGAGGATACAGCCAGAAAAACAAACCCATCAGTACGGCAACAAACGGTATACGAGCAACCCGTTCCGAGAGATGCGATGCAACGTGGTGCCATACCGGATCGATAGGTTGTAAAAGTCGAGGGGAAAGTTTTCCTTGCACGACTTCCTTTTCAAACTCCCAAATCACCCAGACAACATTGAATTGGCGGACGAAAAAAACCGTGAGGAAGTAGCGAACAAAATCGTCAGGTTCTAGCCCAAACTGACCCCCCTGAGAGGCTTTTGTCCAAACCCCCATTAAAATTAGGGGTAACGTTCCGGAAAGTGCCCACAAAAATAACTCCGCCCGGTACTCTAACATATAGGCATAGTAAACCGAGAGAAACGTCAGAGTTTTTCTGATCAATGGGTTCATGACACGACCCCAGCGCTGAAGACGCGACCAATCACTTGTTCAATTGGTGGCTCAGTTATCGTCAAATCTACTACTTCTAGCTCTGCCAAAATTCGGGATACCGTACTTGTCAAAGTTTCGCGCTTGACCAAAAAACGTACTTCTCGACCTTCCACCGCTTCGAGTTCCGCATAGGTAGAGAGCTTTTCTTCAGGCAACGGGTGGGCGAGTTCTACTTTAACCTCCCGATAAGGAGCAAATCGGTCAACTAACCCTTCCAAAGAGCCATCATAAATTAATTGACCGGCATAAATGAGCAATACCCTCTGACACAAAGCGGTAATATCCGCCATGTAATGACTGGTTAATAGGATGGTGGCACCCGTGCGCCGATTGTACTCCCGTAAGAAGTCGCGGACTCCTACCTGAGCGTTGACATCCAATCCCAAAGTTGGCTCATCCAAGAAGAGAACTTGCGGCTGATGCAGGAGTGCAGCCAACAGTTCCGCTTTCATGCGCTCACCCAAAGAAAGCTTCCGCACGGGTTGAGTGAGTTTCCCTTCTAACGCAAGCATCTCCGTGAGTTCTCCCACTCGATGCCGAAACTCTTTGTCAGGGATTTCATAGACAGCAGCGTTGATTTTCAAAGAATCCAGTGCAGGTAAGTCCCAAAGCAACTGCTGCTTTTGCCCCATGACTAGGGTAATTTTTTTCAAAAAGTCTGCTTGCCGTCGAAAAGGGACTTGTCCTGCAATTCTAACCCGACCGCTTGAGGGATGAATTAGCCCCGTGAGCATCTTGAGCGTGGTCGTTTTTCCCGCACCATTAGGGCCTAAAAACCCAACCACATCGCCCATGCCAATTTCAAAGGAAACGTCTTGAACTGCTTTTACTGAGCGATAGGTGCGGCGCAGAAAATGAACCAACGTGCCTTTAATTCCCGGTTCCTTGACGGCGACCGGGTAAACTTTGCTCAGGTTCTCAACCACAATGATAGACATATTTCTTTACTCTACTGGATTTGCAGTAAAGTCTACATCTACCTTGCTTGGGGGTGCTGAGAAAATCGGTTGAAGGTTTGACGGTTGAAGGTTGAAGGTTGAAGGTTGAAGGTTGAAGGTTTGACGGTTGCCTAAAATGCCGATTTCTTCTCAAGATATAGATATAGTCAGAGTTAGTCGTTAATAGCCACTCCTTATTGCCTTTTGTTCCTTACACTTTGGTTTAAATGGCTACCACTGCTCTTAAGTGGTGTTGGTCTTTTCTTGAGTAGTTGGATTATTGTCCCAGCTCCAATATACCTGTTGCTCCCCTTAGCAGTGGGGGCACCGGAAGTTAGTCCTTGGCTACTGGTACTCAATGCGATCGCACTTGGGCTATCCTTTCAAGTACACAACAGGAGGCTGCAACGTTTTGTCTTGGGCGCTAGTTTGGTCGCTCTGATTTTAAGTGTTTTGCCTCTGGTACAACTCCCTGCCACCCAAGAACGAATGGCAGTGGCTATGCGCGAGGCTTTGGGTACTGATTACCTGGAGCAAATTCCGAATTTAGTGCAAATCAAAATGCGATCGCAACCCTTTAGTGTAGCCGATGCATTTACAGGTATCCATCCTGAACAGGTACGCCATACCCCAGGTATCCAATTCGCTGCTCCTCAAGGTGTAC
>JBFLZA010000180.1:0-13698 GCA_040756535.1 Cyanobacteriota bacterium | reverse complement strand
GATGTTGCCACACGCCTGCGAGATAAGAATCCAAAGACTGCTCTCCTGCGGCCTGTGATTGAAGACGTTTGGAACGCGATCGCACAGGAAGATAATTGGCAGCCTTTTTACGAGTTAGTGAGTCGGCTTCAGAATAAGGATTGATCAGGGAAGTCGTTATTGGAGATGAGCCTTGATCACCTGACATAACTGCTCGATATTAAACGGCTTCATCAGGTGATCGTTCACTCCCAACTTCCTAGCAAGAAGGAGGCGATCGCGATCAAGCGGTTCGGCAGTGATAAAAATCAATGGAATATTGCTGTAACTTGATTTTGGCGCAGTTGCTTCAAGACTTTATAACCGTTAAGTTGAGGTAAATTTATATCGCAAACAATCAGATCGGGCATCTCCACTTAAACCAACTGCAAACCTAAAAACCATTTAGAGCGCCAAGGGTTTGGGAACGGTTGACCTCTAGTAACTCTAAAATTGTTTCTAAGAATAATTCATTGTCATCAATGACAATAACTTTGGGCAGTTGTTGCTCTTGATTTTTTTCGTTCCCTCCCCGTACCTCTTGGATAAATCCTCTTTTGAATTATCTAGCGGGAGTTATCAATAAATCAGCTAATTTCCGGCTACCCACCTAATACTAAACCCAGTTAAAAAGCTTCTTAGGATTAAAACGCCTTAAACGTATTGCCTGAGGCGATAACCTACACCATGAACCGTTTCAATTATATCGGTGGGAGCCCCGATAAGTTTGAGTTTTTTGCGTAAACTTTTGATGTGAGTCTTGATTGTTCCCTCTTCTGGAGGCTCGTCAAAAGACCACAGGTGTTCCATAATCAAACTTCGACTCAGGATTTGCTGTCCATTACGCAGAAGTAGTTCTAAAAGACCATATTCCTTGGGTGTGAGGCGGAGAGTTTGGTGATTGTAGCTCACTTCATAGGTGGCTGGATCGAGATACAAGTCACCCCAAGTTAGTGCTGGAGACAAGGAAGAACTACCCCGACGCAACAAAGCCCGAATTCGCGCTAACAATTCTGGAAAATCAAGGGGTTTGACCATGTAATCATCAGCACCCGAATCTAAACCAACGACTTTATCCGTACTGGTATCGCGGGCAGTTATCATCAAAACGGGTACAGAATAGTTATGAGAACGCACGCGCTTGCACAGAGCGATGCCATCTAGTTTAGGTAGCAATACGTCCAGCAAAATTAAGTCATACTCGGACATTCTGATTTGATTCCAAGCCGATTCACCATCACAAACAATATCAACGATATGCAGGTGATCACTCAGGTATTCGGCAATTACTCCTGCGAGGAGTTCATCATCTTCCACTAAGAGAATTTTCATGGCTGGAGCTATTGGGAAGACTAAGGCGTTACACCATACAAATAAGAAACAAGAAGCTTCTCCTTAAGAAAGATTTTATGAACTACGATTATTGTACCTCGCAACTCCCTCAGTTCGGTGAGTGACAATATGCTACCTGAAGCAACCGTTAACATTCTTGTGGTTAATGACCAGCCAAGAAATTTAGTAGCATTAGAAGCAATAATTGAGAGCCTTGATCAGAATTTAGTAAAAGCTCATTCTGGTGAAGAAGTATTCAGCTATTTGCTTCATCAGGAGTTTGCCGTAATTCTCCTCGATGTGCCGAGGCTGGCAGATGTCTTGGCAATGGCGCGGCGAATTCGAGAAAAGCCTATATCAAAGGATACTCCAATTATTTGGATTACCGGGAACCATCCTAGTGATACCGATGTATTGAGCGTTTATGCTTTGGGTTTAGTAGATTATCTACTCAAACCCCTTGTTCCGGAAATATTGTTCGCTAAAGTCTCTATTTTTATCTCATTGTTTAAGAAGACTCAGGCGGTAAAGCGACAAGCGGCACAACTCAAAGTAACGAACCGAGAACTACAACGTGAAACGCGCTTGCGTCAGCAGGCAGAGGAAAAAGTAGGGCAGCTAAACAAGGAAAAAGCACTCCAGCAAAGGGCCGAACGAGAGCGACTGATAGCAGGTAGTATCCAGCGCATTCGAGAGACATTAGATCTGGATACCATTCTGAATACGACTGTGCAGGAAATACGGCAATTTCTCGCTTGCGATCGAGTTTTAGTCTATCGGGTTTGGAGTAATGGCACTGGAAGTACGATCGCAGAGGCTCTGGTTCCTGACTATCCGAGTATTTTGGGACAAACCTTCCCTGTCGAAGTCTTTCCCCTAGAGTATCAGCAGTTGTACCGTCAAGGGCGCGTTCGCGCTGTTGTCGATCCGTCCATGGATCATGTGGCACCTTGCCTGATTGAATTTCTCCAGCACTGGGGAGTGAAGTCCAAACTCGTTGTACCGATTGTGTACCAGGGAGAACTCTGGGGGCTACTAATTGCCCATCACTGTTGCCAATCGAGGCAATGGCAAGCCCTGGAACTGGACTTACTTGAGCAATTTGCCAATCAGTTAGCGATCGCAATTCAACAGGCTGACCTTTATCAGAAGCTACAACAGGAACTTACCGAACGCAAGCAAGTGGAGGCTGCTTTGCGCCAAAGTGAAGAGCGTTTGCAACTGGTAATTGAGGCGGCTAACGATGGTATTTGGGATTGGGATATGGTTCGCCAAACTGTTTTTTGGTCGGATCGGATTTACGAATTCTTGGGACTGAATCCTCATACCGTAACCCCTACATTCGAGCTATTTTTTCAGTTGTTACATCCCGATGATCGATCCAAATTGGAACCAACTGAACGGAATCTTTTGGAGTGTAACCAACCCTATCAAGTCGAGTTCCGCCTGCAAAGAGCGGATGGGAGCTATGGCTGGTTCCTAGATAAATGTTTAGTCGTGCGTGATGAAAGGGGTCGTCCTATCCGCCTGGTAGGCTCAATGAGTGATATTACAGAGTGCAAACGGGCCCAAGAGGAACTGCGCCAAGCGCGTGATCAATTAGAAATTAGGGTGCAAGAGCGTACTGTTGAGTTAACTCGAATCAATGCTTGCTTACAAGCTGAAATTTGCGATCGCATTGCCGCAGAAGAAGCCTTGAGAACCAGCGAGGAACGCTTTCGGGTAACGCTGAAAAATTCACCGACAACTGTCTTCAATCAAGATATCGATCTACGCTATACCTGGATACATAATCCCGCCCTCTCGCTCAAAGCCGAAGATTGTGTGGGGAAATTAGATTCTGAATTGTTTCCACCTGAAGAGGCTCAACGATTGACATCTCTCAAGCACCGGGTGCTAACAATGGGGTTGGGAACGCGAGAAGACGTGTTTTTTACTATCAACGGCGAAGTGCGCTATTACGATCTAACCGTAGAGCCGTTGCCGGGAGAAACAGGGGAAATTGTGGGTTTGACGGGTGCAGCAACCGACATTACCCAACTCCGTACTAGGGAACAGCAGTTACGAGCAGTTTTTGAAGGTTCACTGGATGCGATCGTAATCATAGACGATAAAGCTAAGTACGTAGAAGCCAATCCAGCGGCCTGTGAACTCTTTGGTGTTCCCCTTTCAGAACTTCTTGGCAAATCAATTTCAGACTTTATAGATCTAGAGCCTGCGATCGATTTTGAGCTAAGTTGGCGCAAGTTTGTCAAATGCGGGCAAGCAACTGGAGAACTGCTCCTCTATCGTCCGGACGGTACTGTGCGAAATATTGAGTATGCAGCCAGAGCCAGTTTTCTTCCCGGACGACATTTGTCAGTTTTACGTGACATCACCATGCGTAAGCAAGCTGAGGAGGCACTGAGGCAAAGTCAGCGTTTTATCCAGCAAATCGCTGATACCACTCCCAGCATGATCTATATTTTTGAGCTGGCCCAACTGCGTAATATTTATCTCAATCGTTACGGCACTGAATTTTTTGGTTCTCTTCACAAAGAAATTCAAGCCAAAGAACAATTATTTTTTACAGAAGTTTTACACCCTGACGACGGTTACAAGTTTACTCAACTGAAAAAGCGATTGCTCAAAGCTAGAGATGGGAAAATTTTAGAAACCGAATTTCGCATGAAAAACGCTAGGGGTGAATGGCGTTGGTTGCAGACTTGGCATGTGGTGTTTACTAGAACAGGCCAAGGGGTACCTGAACAAATTCTCGGTACAGCTATAGATATCACCGCCCAAAAGCAAGCGGAAGAAATTCGCCGTGCCTTGGAAGCTGAACAAGAACTCAGACGGTTTCAACTTCGCTTCTTTTCGATGGTTTCCCATGAATTTCGCACGCCCTTGAGCATTATTTTAGGAAGTGCCCAATTACTCAAATCTTACACTCAGGCTTGGCCTGAAGAGAAAAAGCACAGAAATCTCTATCGGATTGAAACGGCGGCTAAAAACCTGACCCAACTGCTTGATGATCTATTAATGATCAATCGAGCTGAAAGTGGAAAACTAGAGTGCAATCCTCAAGCGATAGATCTCGAACAATTCGGTCGTCGGCTATTGGAAGATCTGCAATTCCATGCTAGCTCCAAGCACAAAATTACTTTTAGCTTTTGCGGTCAATGCCCAACCGCCAATCTCGATGAAAAATTAATGCGTTCTATCTTGACTAATTTGCTATCAAATGCTATTAAGTATTCTCCTCAAGGAGGTAAGATTCATCTTAGTTTAAGATGCGATCGCACCCAAGCCATTTTCCGCATCAAAGATCAAGGCATAGGCATTCCTCTTGATGATCAAAGCCATCTGTTTGAGCTATTCCATCGAGGAAAAAATACAGAAAATATTCCCGGAACAGGACTAGGCTTAAGCGTCGTCAAAAAATGCCTGGATTTGCAAGGGGGGAAAATTTCAATCAAAAGTCAAGAGGGAGTCGGCACAACTGTTACCGTTACGATTCCTCTCAACTTTGATAAGCATCTCTAGTGCAGAGCGGCGAATGTTTCCCAGCAGTTTCCAAGAATCGAGAACAGGCTTATATCAAATCCGTTTAGATAGTCATGATAAAAACTCTCCGCGTCCGGAGCGTCTGGAGTGTCTGTCCTTACGATGAGTATTCAAACGGAATCGATATTACTCCCCTGCTCCGAGAATTCCCCGATTAACAACTAATGGGTTACTCCGGAAAGTCAGGAATTACCCATTTTGGAGGCTCCATCAGCTTTTTGAGACGTGCTGCTTCAGCAATCTCCAGCATCTTGTCCAACGAAGTCTCGCTTATGAACTTTGATGCATCTGAAACAAATTCCTTATTAGGGCATTTATCACCCAAAATACAGCCGTTAACACAGGCTTCAGCGCAGTTCACAGTAGATTCCACCGTAATCTCCTTTCTGTGGCACTTCTCCAGATGCCTCCACGAAGCATAGCGAGAGTGTTAGCGCTACCGTCGTTGGATATGGCTCTGGCTTTCCCAATCAGCTGAAATCCTCAGCTCCTTTTTTTTGTTTATACTACACGCTGTCTATCTTGGCGTGAGAGAAGATCCATCGATCTCCCTTGTTATTATATGAAAATTTTGTTCTCTTATAAAGATCCTAGATAAATTCTGAGAACTTCCTATTTTATCTGCGTGCATCTGCGTGCATCTGTGGTTGATTTATCTTACGAATCATTGAGGACTGCTCTAGCTGATTAATCGCTGTCGCTCACCTTTCTCTTTATAAAGGTATACCTTAATTTTTTGCGTCAAATCAAACCCTTGATAGATGTGAGTCGATGAGTTAGGTTTGAACATTTTAATTAAAACCTATCCAATAATAAAAAATATGACTGGCAGCTATAAAGAAAAACTGAACACTATCGATCAGCCTGCCGGAGAGCCCACAGATCTCCTGACGCAAGGTGTAGAAGTAGAGGCAGAGTTTGACTCATCGACCCAAACCGAACTCCAACAAGAACCTCATCAGCCCCAAAAAAGACCCCAAAACCCTAGTGTGACAGAATTTAACCAAGCACCTTCTGAATAACTTGGCTTTAAGTCAATTCCATTACAATTTATGCAAAAATTCCCTCGCTCTTGCATCAGTCTTGGAAGTGTGAGACTTAGCAACAACGAGGGTTTTAATAAATTTATGCTTTATTGCAGATAGCCGTTACTGAACCGACACAGCATCAACATCCACAGTTTTTTTAGCTGGATTTTCAGTATTAGAAGGAACCGCTTCTCCTTTACGAGATTTTGCAGCGTCAATGAGCAGTTGAGAAACCTCACTAACCAGCAGGGTTAAAATTACAACATCATCAATTTGACCGATGATGGGGATGAAGTCAGGAGAGATATCAATTGGGCTAACAACGTAAAGCAGCGAACCCAAAATTATCCACCAGCGGTATTTGGGATTGCGAAGCGCATTGCGATACCAGTTGTAAATTGATTGTGGTAAATCGTTCATTTTTTGACCCTCTCGTTACTATTTATATTGACAAATTTACGCGCCGATTTCCGGTGTGGATAACCCCCCTGTTTTTGTCGAGTATTAGCACTTCCAACTTTTGCTGGAGACACAATCAGATTCTGACTTGGCATGGAAAATTGCTTGCCTAAGAGGGTATATAACCTGGGAAAGATCGACTCTTGTAAAACTTACGCAACCGTTATAGGTAAATCAACCTAAATTAGGCAAGGAGCATGGCGGAATTTAAGCTCATCCCCCGACTGAAGTACGGGGTATTGGACTGCGTCCCGCTGCGCTAACACGTCATTGGTCATTGGTCATTAGTGGGCTTCGGACTCTCGGACTACTGACTAATGACAAAGCGGCAGACGGCATTCCTCCCCCACTTAAAAAGACGGGGGCTTTCCTAGCCGCTTTTTTGTGAGAATCAATCATTGTAAGGGCTGGTTGAATTGGTAATCTGAGAAATCTTGCCGCTTAACGACAACGTCAAACTCACCCTGATGTCAAAAATATAATTGCTTAGCTCTCCAATGACAAAATTTCGGTGAAATTGCGTAAATTCTAGGCAATTCAAGTATCAGAGCGGCTCTTAGGTTGCCTAACCTCCAAGACTAAATGTTGATGCGTTCACGCGACTCCCTAAAATAGATGTGCTTGCAAAGAGCCAATCGGTGCAAAATTGGCGCAAACTCCAGAGAACTAATTCAAGAAAATCATGTCAGCCTCTTTGCAAGTTACCCGAAATCCATAGAATTGGAATGGCTTGCACTTTATCAAGCAAAATTGTGTTCGGCTAAGGGAGGTAGGTGCGAAACGTGGATAAAGCCATAGATATCAGCGAAATTATTCAAAAGGGCGGCCCAGCGATGTGGCCCTTGTTAGTCTTATCGATTCTCGCTTTGGGCACAATCTTGGAGCGTCTCTGGTTTTGGACTAGCATCTTGTTGAAGGAAAGAGCCATTGTCAACCGCGTGCTGGATGCTGCAACCAGCAATTGGCAAGTGGCCAGAGATATTGCTCTGGAGGGGCGACGACAGCCAATTGGGCGATATCTCTCTGCTCCCTTACGACTGAGTAATCCTGACCCAGAAGTGTTTCGATTGGCCTTAGAGTCAGCGGCTGATGATGAGTTGGCTTTAATGCGGCGGGGAGATAAATTGCTAGAAGCCGTGATTGCTTTATCACCCCTTTTGGGACTACTGGGTACAGTTATGGGCTTGATTAGCTCATTGGGTTCAATTCGCATCAGTGATTTGGGAACCGCTTCAACTGCTGGCCTGCCTTTAGGTATTGGAGAAGCGCTGATTAGTACAGCGACGGGACTGATTATTGCCATTACCAGTTTGGCTTTCTATCGATTCTTCCAAGCGCTTTGGCATAACCAAGTCAGAGTGTTCCGCAAAGCAGGCAGTGAGTTGGAGTTGCTCTATCGGCAAGATTGGTTGCAAGACGACTTTACCAACACTCATAAAGCCCTGAAGGCGACTACCGCCGACGTTTCTGACGTTACTGAAAAATAAAATGACAAGGGCGCTACCTTTCAACAATTCGTGAAGATAGGATGGCACTATTGCTCGCGTGTAACTTATGTCTACTCACAAAAAAATTCGTTCAGAACCTTCTTCATTGACACCCCGCCCTCTAAGGTTGCGGATAGAGACCCAAACGGAAGATGTTCGAGTTGAGGTTGTTCCCCTCATTGATGTGATTTTTTGCATTCTGACATTCTTCCTGTTAGCCGCAATGGGTTTTGCTCGCCAGCAGGCGATTAGTGTGGATTTGCCGCAGGCGAGTACTGGAAAGCCACAAGGAGATGAGCTCTTAGTAGTTAGCCTCAACGAACTGGGTCAAGTTTACGTGGAACAGCAGCCAGTTGTGACGAAAGAGCAGTTCCTGCAAAAATTGCAAGCTTATCGTCAACAGAATCCCGAAGGCTTGATGGCGCTGTATGCTGCATCCAATGCGAGTTACAACCAAGTTGTGCAGGTGTTGGATTTGCTGCGACAAGTCGGGGGCACTCGTGTGGCGCTCGCTACTCTACCCGGTAAGTCTGAGCAAGCACCTAGTTCCAGTCCGACTGGAGCACCAGCAACGGGTGTTCCCAGCTACGCGCCCAATCCAGGTGCAACTCCTTACAATCCTTATGGGCTACAAAATCCAGCCAACCCAGCTGGGCCTGCTTTACCGGGGAATTCAGGGCAGCTAATGCCAGGATTACCAGGAGGGGTGAATTCTGGTAGCCCACCCCCCTTACCTGGGCAACAAGTTAGTCCTGGTAATTCATCTGTACCACTTCCCGATGCCACGGTGTCTCCAAAACCCAATGCGGCTCCTAGTAATTCAACTGCACCAAAGCCCGGTGCTAAGGTATCCCCAAAACCTACTACGGCTCCGACAAACTAAAAACTTAAGGGGTACGGATGGGGAAGTAGGCGTCTTTTGAGCTTTTTCAATTGACGTGAAACCTATAGGTGGTGAGGCTTTGAACTATATTGAGCTAAGGTTGGTTTAAGGCATTCAGTACAAAGTTGCTTTGCGATCGACGATGAAGCAGGTCAAGCCTGTGTGATTATTAATAAATGCAGGACTTACGCGATTAATTCTCTCTACCCACTACTACTCGATTCCCCAACCTCCCTCATTCCCCCCTAAAGGAGGGAAGACTACAGGAGGAGCTTTAATGCACGGGGAAACCAGAGGAAGACTTTTTGTTCCTCAGAACAAAGAGGGGATAAGGGGATTAGCGTATCCTCCAGTCTTTAAAGGATGTGTAAGTCCTATCAATAGAAATATACAGATTGTTGTTGGGAGAACAATTTAATGCGGGATGCAGTCACAAGCCTGATTAGGAGGTATGACGGCACAGGTCGTTACCTGGATCGCACGGCGATTGATTCACTAAAGTCTTACTTTGACACGGGTACCGCACGAATAGCGGCAGCATCCGTGATTAACGCCAATGCGGCGGCAATTGTCAAGAGTGCTGGTTCACAGTTGTTTGACGAAGTGCCGGAACTGATTCGTCCGGGTGGAAATGCCTACACGACTCGTCGCTATGCCGCTTGCCTACGAGACATGGACTATTACCTGCGCTATGCCAGCTATGCACTAGTGGCGGGTGATATGAATGTTTTGGATGAGCGGGTTTTACAAGGGTTGCGGGAAACCTATAACTCGTTAGGAGTACCTATTGCTCCTACCGTTCGCGGTATTCAGATTATGAAAGACATCGTTAAAGAAATGGTGACCCAAGCAGGTGTTCAAAATACTGCGTTTATCGATCAACCTTTTGACCACATGACTCGCGAGTTGAGCGAGCAGGATATCTAAAGCGCTTACGTACAGGTATATGCGATCGCTCCCCATCATAATTCAAGGGGCGATCGCATTTTTATTGGAGGTTGAGATTGGGGATAAGTGCGATCGCTCACTCCTACCCAATCCGGTAAGAAAACCCCTTCATTCCTGGACAGGCTCTCGGAGCAGGGGGGCAGGGGAGCTGCCGGAGATAAAAACACGCTCCGGCAAGAAAGGGGGGCTATAAATGCGGATTTCGTATCACTAGCTGTTAAAACTGAATTGAGCAACCAGATGAAAATAAACTTAAGATATCCACAGTAAGATTTCTCCGCTGCTGATTGGGCAAGGGCGGAACTCAAGGGTGCATCAAGTAACGGTTCTTTATAAGTAGATATACGTTTGGATTGTTGTACGCCAAAACGCAACAAAGGTGATGCCATGAACCCTGATGAACTCTTGAGTAAATATGCAGCCGGAGAAAGAGACTTTTCCTTAGCCAACTTAAGCAGTATTAGCCTCAAGCAAGCCAATCTCAGAGAAGCCGATTTAACAGAGGCAAATTTGAGTCAAGCGAACCTATGGCGGGCAAACTTAAGCCGCGCCACTCTGGAGATGGCTAACTTGCAGGGGGCTGAGTTGGAGGGGGCGAATCTCCAAGGAGCAGATCTGAGTAGTGCTGACCTAATGGGGGCTAACTTGGATGGAGCTAACCTGAATTTCGCAGGACTTGTAGGAGCCGATTTGAGTGGGGCTAATTTGATGATTGCGGGATTGGTTGGCGCAGACCTCAATGGTGCCAACCTGTATGACGCCAACTTAATTGGAGCTAACCTGCAAGGAGCTAATTTGATTGGAGCTGATCTGTGTCAGACAAATCTCAGCACAAGCTACTTGTATGAAGCAGATTTAAGCGAGGCAAACCTCAATCAGGTTAACGTGCATAGAGCTTTATACAATGATAAAACCAAGTTTCCACCAGAATTTGACCCCCTAGAAGCAGGAGCTTACCTTATCGCTCCTTACGTGTCACTGATAGGGATAAATTTGAGGGGCGTTTACCTTCCGGGCGTCAACCTTCATAGAGCCAATCTGAGTCGGATAGACCTCCGTGAGGCTAACTTAATTTGGGCAGATTTAACTGAGGCAGATTTAACTGAGGCGGACTTGAGTGGAGCGAACTTGAGTGGAGCGAACTTGAGCGGAGCTAAACTTGATGGAGCTAAACTTGATGGAGCTAATCTTAGCGGCACCACAATGCCCAACGGTGACTTGCACAATGCCTGTAAAATCGGGTCACCAGAAAGAAATTCGTACAAGTGCAGCTAGAGCATCAGTCCAGTAAGCCGAAAACTCAGCATTGAGGAACAAGCTCCGGATAGGGGGATGAAATCTGTAATTTGGCGTTAATTCACAGATTAGTCCATTTGTCAACTTCTATTACTGGGCTGGCGCTCTAAAACCCAACTCAATTGGCTGGAATACAACAATACAGGACTGGTGTAGAGGCACGACTGTCGTGCCCCTATCGTGTGGTATACACAACAGAGAAACGTATAAATTTGCTGATTAAAAAACCGCATTCTCCGTATTGACTAGGCGAATATCTGTGATTTGCCCCTCACTTACCTGTACGGATGCATAACTTCCATCACCTGTAAATGAATTGAGGTATAAATCATCGCCATATTGAGCAAAAAGAGTATACGTTCCAGGCGGTAAGCTAACAAAAAAATTTCCCTGACTATCACTCTGAACGCGACCAACTAAGTTGGGCTGCTTTTGCGCCTCACTAATTGGCCAATGGGTTCCTTTACCGGGAATTTGTCCTGAAAAAATCCAGATTTGGGTGGATACTGGGCTAGGCGCAGTTCTGAGATTATTTCTGTTTACCATAGGCATTTGATTGCCTTGTAAACGTGTTACCACTCCACTTACACCTTGACGTTGATTTTGTATCGGCATTCCCTTCAATGTTTGAGAGACAGGAAGACTCATCGCTGCGAGAATTCCCACAGCAAGAGCCACAACAAGACAAACGAGTACAGCCTTAAATCGGGAAGTGGACATATTAATCGTCCTCTTTTGTCCCTATCAGAATTTCCTACTATTTTGTAGCAAGGAGGAGAAGAAATTCTCTCCTCCCTCAGTAGATTACTCTGACTACACCGTAATCCCCGTTGGATTGGCTGTTTTAATCAAGATGTTTTCAACTTCAGCAGCCGTTAGGTTAGGATTGGCGCTTAAGAGTAGAGCCGCGACACCAGCCACATGAGGAGTAGCCATAGAGGTACCACTGTAGTAGCTATAAGTGTTACCTGGAGTTGTAGAATAAACATTCACTCCCGGAGCGACAATGTAATCCAATAGTGTAGTACCAGCTCGGTTGGAGAAGCTAGCCATCTTGTTAGTATTATCGACTGCCCCAGCAGCAATTCCCCAATCGGTAGCATAGTAGGCCGGATACAAAGGTTGTGAATCTCCATCATTCCCTGCAGCCATAACGACAACACAGCCTTTTCCTTCAGCGTACTTAATGGCATCCTTAACTGCACTAATATCTGTCAAGGTTCTCAAGCTGAGGTTAATCACATTTGCTCCATTATCGGCAGCATAACGAATGCCCTGAGCCAGATCTTGATGATACTGGTCCCAGCTCTGGTCTCCAATGACTCTTACTGGCATGATTTTGGCATTGTAGGCAATACCAGTAACGCCAAAGTCATTCTTTTCAGCCGCAATTGTACCTGCTACATGGGTGCCATGAGTGCCCCCATCCATGGGCTTGTTGTCATTATCCACAAAGTCCCAACCCCGAACATCATCAATAAAACCATTGCCGTCATCATCATTGTTATTGCCAGCAATTTCACCACTGTTGACCCAGATATTGGCATCTAAATCAGGATGGTTATAGTCCACGCCTGTATCAATAACAGCCACGACAATACCCTGTCCGGTGTACCCTTTAGCCCATACTTCTGGAGCTTTGACCATGTCCAGTCCCCAATTATTCCCCCCCAAATTGGCAACATCAGAAAAGGGGCTGCTTTGTTCGAGTGCATTAGCAACTGCTGCTGCTGCATCAACTAGACCATATCCATAGTTACTATTAAAGTCAGGGATTAAAGAGACTTCGATATTGTAATTCCCCGTGCTGCCTAAGGAACCACTCCCCTGAATCGATGGGTCATAGGAGGAGTTACCCAAGCCGCTTACCCCAATGTAATAAGTACCGGAGACAGTGGCGGTAAATTCGAGATAAGAATCCAAGGAAGAGGTTTCCCCGGAAGCCGCAGCATTGTCATTGAAGGCAAGCTGATTTCCAGAAAGGTCAAACAGCCGCACGACGGAATTTAATGAAGAGTTCAGCCCTGCTGTGTCGATGTCGATGGTAACTTGGTCACCTGCGTTGAGCTGAATCTGGAGGAAGTCTACATCCAAACCTGAAGCTAGGTTAGGGTTATCCCCGATCGCACCTTTATCTTTAAAGGTACCAGGACTAGTAGAACTCAGACCAGTAGCGATCGCTAGTCCAATGGTATCGTTGGGTTCAGCAAGTACCGATATAGCTCTGCTGCCAAAATTAATGTTATTGACACTCTGATCAGAGGCAAGATTAACAATATGGACACCATTGGGCGTTAGGGAAAAATTGTCAATTAACAACGCTGAATCAATCGTCGTATCTCCGGTGTCAACCACCCCAAGCCCAATCGTATAAGTTCCTGCTGTCGTGAAGGTGTAGGAAAATTGAGCGTATCCCGTCTCTTTATTGAACGCACTCGGAGAAAGGGCAAAGCTACTCTCGGTGTCTGCCAGTTCCGACAAGCCGTTGATAGAGACAAAGGCAAAGTCGTTGAAGAAGTTGCCTGGTGTTGTCTCGTTAGTCAGGAAGTTCCAATCAAAAGTCAATGTGGTTCCGGCGGCTACGGTAATCGTAGGTAGCTTGATTGCTGAACCTTGAACCGCATTTCCATTCCCCATTCCATCCAAAGCTCTAGTCGATAAACCCAGGAAGCTTTCGAGAGCAGAATCGGTTACGGAACCA
>JBFLZA010000179.1:0-13720 GCA_040756535.1 Cyanobacteriota bacterium | reverse complement strand
ACTTAGTAGGTCGCTAGCTGCTCAACCTTTCTACCCGTGAGGAAATAGGTCATCATTTCTCCCTTCCCTTTCACCTGAATCACCCCTCTCTCCTCAAACTGATATTGATCTCGGAGACATCTGTAGGTAGATTCTGTAACTTGAATGTATCCTGCCACACCGTGGGATTCCATGCGGCTAGCGGTATTCACTGCATCCCCCCACAGGTCGTAGATGAATTTTTTGGTGCCAATTACCCCTGCAACCACAGGCCCGGTATTAATCCCAATGCGGATACTCAACGTTGCGTTATGCTTGGCATTGAATTGATCGACTTCCTGTTGCATGGCCAGCGCTATTTGGGCGATCGCATCGGCGTGATCGCTTCGGGGTTTCGGAATCCCACCCACTACCATATAAGCGTCGCCAATGGTTTTAATTTTCTCTAATTCATAGCGATCGCTGAGTTGGTCGAAGGCAGAAAAAATCTCGTTGAGCAAGTGAACGAGTTGTGTAGGAGAAATTTGGGCGGAGAGATCGGTAAAGCCTACAATATCGGCAAACAAAATCGTGACATCGGTAAAGCCATCAGCAATATGCTTTTGTCCGTCTTTCAACTGCTCTGCGATCGCTTCGGGCAAGATATTGAGCAACAGACGTTCAGATTTTTTCTGTGCCTCTGATAGCTTCTCATTCATTTCCTGTAATTGAGCCGTGCGTTGTTTTACACGCAGTTCCAACTCTTTTGACGTTTGACGCAACCGACCAATTACTAATGTTATCCCCGACAGCCCCAACCCTGATAACATCGCTAACATGATGAAGATGTTCCTCATGCCCTGTTGAGTCTGATCCAGGAAAGGATGTAGGGGAGTGGTGATTTCTAGAACTCCTCGTACATCACCCACTTTCCAGTCTTTTTTGGGACTATCAGAACTTTTGTTGTGACAACTCATGCAGCTAGGCTGGAGAATATCCGCTTGAGCATATCGCAAAATTTCATGCCCTCGAAACATTTCAACTCGAACAAAGGGTTTCTTATGATTCTTTCTCAACTGCTCGAGTGCTTCTCGCTCAAAATCGTCTTTCGGCCCTCCTTCCTCACGTCGGTTAGGAAAGGGGTAGTCACTATAGAGTCGGACAAGCATTCCATCTCCATCTTTGTTTGAACTCAGACGCTTACCCAGTTCGATCAAAAAGGTCGCTGGTACAGGAAGACCTCCTTCTTGAGAGAAGTAACCATCGCTCAAGGTCGTTCCATGAATTTTGGGATCGGCTTTAATGTGTTCGACGACGGTGTCACTGTAGAGGGTGCGAGCGGTATTAATCGCTTGTGCGTATAGCTGTGCATTTTGGTCTGCTTGAAATTTAACCACTCTGGTGGTTAAACGAGAAATATTCCACAGTGATGCTGCTATCCCAGCACACAACAAAAGCGTCAGAACCAGAATCGTTCGCTTGTAGAACAAGCTGGTAAACGCGGACAAGCATTGAGAGATGAATCGGTGCATGGCATCTACCAACAGGAGGAGCTGTCTTAGTTAAATACTTCAACTGCTTACAGCTATCTCCGTAAAAGTACGAGTAATTGTATAAACTAGGCTCGAATCAACTTCGTTACGATATCAATCGTAGTTATTATTCCTTATTTGAAGTGAATTCTCATCCTGCGATTCCCTCCACTAGTGTCCAGCATTCTTCCACAGAAGCTGCACAGTCTAAAGCAATATTTCCTGGCGAAGTTTTTGCCAATACGGCTGATTTTGATCACGGCATTCGGCAGTTACTGCCTCGGTATGATGAAATGCTAGAGGCTCTTGCTCTTTGCATCCCCCCTAACAGCCAGCGCATTCTCGATCTCGGTTGCGGCACTGGCGAAGTGAGTCTTAAAATTCTCAAACGCTGTCAAAATGCTCAAGTCGTAGCAGTAGACTACTCTCCTCGGATGTTGGAATTTGCCAAAACGAAGATAGAAGCGGCGGGATATAAACAGCAGTGGATAGGTATCGAAGGAGATTTTGGGGACTGGGCAAATCATCAGCTATCAATTGAAGATGGGTTTGATGTTTGTGTTTCCTCTTTAGCGATACACCATCTCACCCATGAGATGAAGTTAAAACTTTTTTCCAGAATTCGGGAAAGCCTGAACCCTGGTGGTGTCTTTTGGAATGCCGACCCTGTTGTTCCTGAATCACCCATTCTGTCAGACGCTTATCAAGGTATACGAGAGCAGTGGGCAACCCAACAAGGAACAACGTTAGCAGAAATTCGCGCCAAGACTGGTAAAAGTGCCCCTTACGGTTACTCCCAACCTGACCAACTTGCGACATTAGAGGCTCATTTGCAAATGCTGAAAACTGCTGGGTTTGAAGTCGTAGCCGTACCTTGGAAATATTATGGTTTAGCAGTATTCGGAGGACTTACAAGCAGGTGAGTAAGCTCTGATAGCTGAACGAAAAAACAAAAAAAGAGAGCCACGAAGGCGACTCTCTCGATATCAGGGTGCATCTACTAGTTTTAGTATCCCTTTTAGGGGTGAGGGGTGTCACCCCATATTCTGTGAAGAGTTGATGAAGAAAGAGCAGCAAGATTAGAGCTGAGCTAGGTATGCTTGTTTCCAGTTGGCATTGAACTATCTGTGCGATCGCACATCACAACACCATGTCCCATCCCATCCTCGATGTCCGTCATCTCTCCATCGAGTTTTCAACTAAAACGAAGCTAGCGCAAGCAGTCAAGGATGTGTCGTTTACCCTTGCAGCAGGAGAAACGTTAGGAATTGTTGGCGAGTCGGGTTCCGGTAAATCGGTAACATCGCTAGCGGTGATGGGATTGTTACCCCCCAATGCTCAAGTAACCGGAGAAATTTTATTTCGCAATCCCAACACTCCTAATGCCAATCCCGTAAACTTACTGGCACTTCCCGCTAACCAAAGGCGGACGTATCGGGGTGGGTTAATTTCAATGGTGTTTCAAGAACCCCTAACTTCCCTCAACCCGGTTTACACCTGTGGTGAACAAGTTGTGGAAGCGATTCTGTTACATAATCAGGTATCTCGCAAGGAAGCTTACAGAAAAGCGATCGCACTTTTTGATGAAGTCAAGCTTCCCGATCCCAGAGGGATGATGAACCGCTACCCTCACCAACTCTCAGGGGGACAGCAGCAGCGAGTAATGATTGCCATGGCATTAAGTGGTAATCCCACCATCTTAATGGCCGATGAACCCACCACAGCGCTAGATGTCACCATTCAAGCAACCATTTTGCAATTGTTGGAGGAACTACGCGACTCTAGAGGGATGTCCATCCTCTTCATCACCCATGATATGGGAGTGATTGCTGAAATTGCTGACCGTGTAGTTGTCATGTATCGAGGCCAAGCAGTAGAAACAGCAAGCGTCTATAACCTATTTGCCAATCCTCAACATCCCTACACGCAAGGATTACTTAACTGTCGCCCTCGTCCAGACAAGCAGTTGAAACGCCTACCAACGGTAGCTGATTTCATGCAGGTTACAACGAATGCAGCAGGGGAATTAGAAATTATTCCTCAAACTCCCAATGAAGCAGAAAGGGAGGCATTACTTGCTGAAGTAACCCGTAGCGAAGTAGAAGAACGCTACCAATACTTACAACAACAGCAACCACTGCTATCCGTGCGCCACCTAACCAAGGAATTTCCGGTACGAAAAGGACTGTTTGGTAAAAAAACAGCATTCAAAGCCGTCGATGATGTCAGTTTTGATGTCTATCCAGGTGAAACGTTAGGCTTAGTGGGAGAATCCGGTTGTGGTAAAACAACCTTGAGTCGCTGTCTTTTACGCCTAATTGAACCAACTTCAGGCGAGATTATTTTTGATGGCGATTCAGTTCTGGAACTCGATGCTAAAATACTGCGCCGTTTGCGTCGCTACCTGCAAATTGTGTTTCAAAATCCCTACGGTTCTTTGGATGCAAGGCAGAGTATTGGGGAAGCGTTAATTGAACCGATGGAAATTCATCGCATTGGTGGTTCGTCACCAGAACGGAAACAAAAGGCAATAAATTTGTTGGAACGAGTCGGACTCGACGCTAGTGCGATGAATCGAATGCCTCATGAATTTTCTGGGGGCCAGCGACAGCGGATTTGTATTGCGCGTACTTTAGCTTGTGAGCCGCGATTTATTATTTGTGATGAGTCCGTCTCGGCGTTGGATGTCTCGGTACAAGCGCAGGTACTCAATCTCCTCAAAGACTTGCAGCAAGATTTTGGCTTGACTTACATCTTCATTTCTCACGACTTGAGTGTGGTGAAGTTCGTGAGCGATCGCATCATGGTGATGAATCAAGGAAAGATTGAAGAAATCGGGTCAGCTAATTCTATCTACAATAATCCCCAAAAGGACTACACTCGTCAATTAATTAAAGCAATTCCTGACGCCACACTAGAAGACATCAAAGCGAGACAATTGCATCGTGCTGGTGTAGCCGAACAAAGAGCAGATGCGAACTAGTTATATAAAGGAATAACCCCTGAGTATTATTTCTTAGAGGGGTTTTCATTTCTACACAGGTAGCCTGTCAAAAGATTATAGGCAGGAGAAATTGGTAAATAGTAATCCGCGATCGGATCAATAATGACATATTGAACTTGTTTAGTATTCGTGTTTAATGTTGCCAGAATATTCTTCTGATTTAAGCTAGGGATTATAATTCCTCTTTCAGACAAACGTTGAAATAAGTATGCAGACTGAATTTTGAGGAGTTGACGCTTCTTGTCAGGATCGAGAAAACGATGTAGAGAGAACCTGAATTTGCGGATAATTTCCTGGAAATTGGGAATCTTGAATGTCTGACAAAATTCAGGACTAAATCCGGCTTTTGTTTTTCCCAGAGTGGTACCCTCAATTTTTGGCATAAATAGAATTTTCTTAAAAAGGGCACTCTTGACCCGTATTTGGAAATGCAAGTAGACAGGACAAATCTGGAGTAGTGCTTTCTCTTGATTATTTAACCGGGTTTCAAATTCCCAGGCTAATTGGATGCTTCTGGAAAATTGTTTTCTTGGGTTTTCTGCACCCCAACGACCTTCTGAACATTTCAAAGCTAGATGTGAATGAGGAAAAACACCTAATTCAGAATCATACTTACCTAGGATGTGAATTCCTCGATTGAATTTTTCTCTGTAGGGATTGATGTTGTATCTATCCTGGTTGTGTTCTAATGCTGTGATGAAATAAGTCAACTTTTGTATGAATTCAGCAAGATTGACAGATTGTTTTTGCAATTGCTGATAAATACTCAGTTCCAGGTCAAGCCTGATGTCCCCTTGGTTATAAGTTTGAATACCAAAAGGTGAATCTGCTTTATTCATAAGAAACATCAACCAGGCTAATGGGTTAGGTTTGAACTACTTACGAGCGACATACCAGCGAATAAATAGCTTCTCTGCCTCAATCCAGATGAACACAAGAGCGCTAAATCCAATGCAAATCAATAGCTCTAATCCACTCAGGTAATGAGTATTGAAGAAGTTCCGAAGTGGTTCAACATAAATAAGCATCAGTTGCAGGATGCTGGTGACGGCAACGGATAGGAGCAGATAGGGATTGGACAAGGGATTTACTTCTACCATCAACCGCGTATTGGAGCGAATCGCCAGTGCATGTCCCATCTGCGCTAAACAAAGGGTGGTGAACACCATTGTTTGCCAGCGATCGCGGTCTAACAACTCACTTTGCACCTGTTCGGTGTAACCGTATGCCCAAACCATCATTAAGATGGTGATCACTGCCAGAATAATACCAATCCGAATCATGTAAGAGCCTAAACCCCTGGCAAAAATGCTCTCCTTTGGATCTTTCGGTGGTTGTTGCATGACAATTGGTCTACCCGGTTCGACGGCTAGTGCCAGAGCCGGAAGTCCATCAGTGACTAAATTCATCCAAAGAATTTGCAGGGGCGATAGCGGCACTCCTCCTAATCCCAATAGCGGCGCGGCTGCGATCGTCAAAACTTCCCCGATATTGCTGCCCAGGATGTAGCGAATGAAGCGACGAATGTTGATGTAAACGACTCGACCTTCTTCAACTGCCGAGACGATGGTGGCAAAGTTGTCATCCAGTAGCACCATGTCACTGGCTTCTTTACTGACATCGGTGCCTGTAATGCCCATTGCTACTCCGATATCGGCTTGTTTCAAGGCTGGGGCATCGTTGACTCCATCCCCGGTCATGGCAACAATCTGTCCCTGCTGCTGGAGTGCCTGGACAATGCGTAACTTGTGTTCAGGGGCAACGCGGGCATAGACGCTGACGTGCTGTACTTCTGCTTCCAGTTCTGGCTGGGAAAGCTTCTGGAGTTCCTGTCCCGTCAGGCAGCGATCGCCCATTTTCGCAATGCCCAAGTCTTCTGCGATCGCCTGAGCGGTGAGTTGGTGATCGCCTGTAATCATCACCGGACGAATCCCTGCGGCACGGCATTTTTCCACAGCATCGCGCACCTCCGGACGAGGGGCATCCAACATTCCCACTAATCCCAACCATATCAAGTTGGTTTCAGCCTTATCTTCTGAATCCTGCTCTGACAATGCTGTCAAGTTCTTGCTAGCAAACCCTAAGACGCGCAACCCTCGACTGGCAAGCTGATTGTTCTGCTCTAAAATTTGCTGCCGTTGTTCGGTTGTGATGGGTTGAGCCTGATTGTCTTGCTGAATATGGGTACAGCGTTCCAGCACCAGTTCAGGTGAACCTTTGGTGAACATAACAAATGGGCTGGCTCCAAGTTGGCTGGATGCATCCTGCACAACAACACTCATCCGCTTGCGTTCAGAGGAAAACGGAAACTCAGCAACACGAGGTAAATGCTGCTCTTCCTGGTCTTTGCGGAATCCCCCTTTTCCGGCGACTGCCAGCAATGCTCCTTCGGTTGGATCGCCCAAAATTGCCCAATCGCCATGCTCTTTCTGCAACACAGCATCATTGCAAAGCACACATGCCATCAGCAGCGATCGCAATTCGGGTTCTGCCGACCCGGAAATTTCTGGCGACGATTCTGCATTAGCCTGCTGATAGAATTTGCCTTCAGGACTGTATCCCTCACCCGTCACACGAGCCGCGTAGCGATGGGTATGGACTGCCTGTACCACCATTTTGTTCTGTGTCAGGGTTCCGGTTTTGTCTGAACAAATGGTGGTGACAGAACCAAGGGTTTCCACCGCAGGCAGTTTGCGGATCAGGGCATGGCGCTTCACCATGCGTTGTGTGCCCAATGCCAGGGTAACGGTAATCACGGCAGGTAAGCCTTCCGGTACTACTGCAACCGCCATACTTAGAGAAACTTTGACCAGTTCCTCAAACAATGAAGGATTAAATAGCGTCCCACCAGCAATGACGAGCGCTACCAGAATCAACGATCCTGTCACCAACGTATTACCCAATTGGGTCATGCGTTTTTGCAGTGGCGTTGGCTCTGTTTCAACTGATTGCAGCGCCGTGGCGATCTTACCCAATTCGGTTTGCATCCCGGTGCCTGTCACCAGCACCGTTGCCCGTCCCTGCACCACCTCTGTTCCAGAAAACACTAGATTGATGCGATCGCCTAACGGGGCATCCTCTGGCAAAATCGCATTGGCTTGTTTTTCGACTGCGTGTGCTTCTCCTGTGAGGGCGGCTTCTCGCACCTGTAAATTTGCTGCTTCCAAAATTCGCCCATCTGCTGCCACCTTGACCCCTGCCTCCAGCAGCATGATATCGCCCGGAACGAGTTCCTTAGACTCCACTTCCACAGGTTTTCCATTACGGAGCAACCGCACTTTGGAGGATGCCATGTTTTTCAGGGCTGCCAGTGCTTTTTCGGCTCCGCTCTCCTGAAGATAGCCCAGTAGCCCATTGAGCAGTACTACCGCAAAGATTGCTACTGCGTCTTTGGGAAAGATGAACTGCCCCTTCGTCAGGGATTCGCGCACATCTAGAATCGTCGAAATAATTGCAACGGCGATCAGCATCAGCAACATGATGTTCTTAAACTGATCCCAGAAAATTTCCAGGGGCGATCGCCCTCCCGTTTCTACCAGCTCGTTTGTACCGTAGTGCTGTAAATTCTGGTCAACCTGGTTCTGGGTTAAACCCTGTGTGCGATCGCTCTTGAGCAGCCAAAGGGCTTTTTCAGCTTCGATCGTTTGCCAGGATTGGCTTGTAGAGGGTTGAGAGCTTTGAGAGCGCGAGGAGATGGCAGACATGGGTCAACTCGTTTGCACTATAAAATAGTTCTTACAAACTAGCACTGCACTAAAAATTAGTGCAATATGAGGGTGCATCGAAAATTCCTTTGGAGTGGTAAGGAAAAAGTAAATGGTTTCTCAGTGTAAGGCTGGCTTAAGGGTGAGGATGATTGGTCGATCATGATGAACGATACGTTTAAGCCGCAGGGGTTGATTGGCAGGCAGGCTGAGCTAGAGCAAATCTGTGCAATTTTGGCGGCTGACCAAGATTTGATGCTGACTGGTGTGACTGGAAGTGGGAAGCGATCGCTGATTCGCTATGCGGCACAGCAAATTGGAGCCAGAGTTTTGGAGATCGATTGCCTACGAGCCACCACCTCTTCTCGCTTTTTAGAGTTGTTGGCAGAAGGGATACTTCATATCTTTGCAACACCGGAAGAACGAGCGTTGATCGAGCAGTGGGCTTGTGCCTATCCTCTGCAATTAGAACAACCAACAGCCCATCAAGCCTACTTGGTTTGGCAGGTTTCCCTGAACGATGAATGGCAGATCCTGGAAGCCTTATTGAACCTTCCCCAAGCCATAGCAGAACAGTTAAGCGGTCTAGTGGTGTTTGTCTTCCAGAATTTCCCCCATATTCGTTCTTGGGATCGGGCAGGTCGATGGGAATCCTATTTGCGACAGGAAATTCAACGGCAAAATCGGGTCAGCTATGTTGTCCTGGCAACAACACCAGAAGAGTGGGTGGAAGGGAGCGAGGTTCAACTCGTTTCCCTGCTTCCCCTGCAACATCAGGAACTTGAAACGTGGGTCGTTGCAGCAATGGCAGCAGAAGGCTTAAAGTTTGAAGGGGATGCCCTGGAATTATTTCTGGATTACACACAGGGGCATGTTGGAGATGCGATCGCCTTAGCGCGGCGAATTTGGAGTGACCATCGTTGCTTTTATCAGGATGAACAAACCCGGTTTTCCTTGTCATCTTCTCCAAAACTCATCCAACTCCATCACGTCCATCGCAGCACATTAAGATTGGTTGAGGATCTGTCTGTTACCTTTGAATCTCTTCTACTCCTCCTGCCTCCCATTCAGGCACGGGTTCTGGAAAGTTTAGCGATCGATCCGACTGATAGCCCCCATTCACGCCCATATCTTCAGAAACACCAGTTTTCAAGAGGAGGTGGGTTTCAGGGGGCACTTACAGGATTGGAACAGAAAGGATTAATTTATGGAGCCAAAGTAGGGTATCGAGTTGCAATGCCACTTTTATCGTTTTGGCTGAAAAATCGCATTTTATAGCTTCAGAACGCTTGAGAGTATCCCTGGGATAGAAAACTTTACTTAAGCGCTTAGCAGTTCCCATCTACACTTTCTCATCAAACTCATCATTGTACGGTTTATCATCAACATCTTTATCCTCTTCAGTCACCTTTTCCGTGGCTCCTAAAACTTCCTTGGCTTCAGGAGGAGTATCAGAAACAACAACTACTTCTGGTCGTATTTCATGATGAAAATTCCATTGATCGAGGATATCTTTGATAATGACTTCTTTTAACCAAACTTGACCCACGACGGTTAGAGGCAGGGCTAAAAGTAATCCTAAAAAGCCAAAGAACGTGGCAAAAAACACTTGAGCGAGTAAGGTTACAGCCGGGAGGAGAGATACCTGCTGTGCCATGACGTAGGGAGTAAGTAAATTCGATTCCACTTGCTGAATGATGATGTAGAGAATCAAAACAGCAATCGATTTCCAGGGAGCCTCAAGAAGTGCGATCGCCATCGGCGGCACCACACTTAAAGCCGGGCCAATATTAGGAAGAAATGTTAAAATCCCTGCCAATGTAGCTTGTGCCAATGGTAGCCTAATTCTGAGAACCAACAGCCCCACGAAGCTTAAAGATGCAATAACGAACATATTGAAGAGGATACCAACCAGCCATCCCCGTAATGCGATCGCACATTCCTCCAAAATAAAGTCAACTCGACGCCGATAAAAGGAAGGAAAAAGCCGGATAAAGCTTTTCCGGTAATCGTCGGGGTTCGCCAAGAACATCAACGTCAAAATTATCACTAGCAAAAATTTAGCTAGAAAGCTCAAAGAGCTAGAGAAAAAGATAAACCCACCACCTAATAGGCGATTGACTAAAGGTTGTAATTGTTGAATCAGGTCATCAACATCCGGGACATGCTCAATCAACTGAGGTGAAATGCGGGTTTGTAGCACCTCAATCCAAGTACTAAACCGTTGTATTCCCTTAGGAACTAATCGACTGAGTTCTTGAAACTGAGCCGCAAAGGGAGGCACAATCAGCCAAAAAAATCCCACTAAAACGGCAAGTAAGAGAAACACCGACAGCAGGACAGCAAAACCTCGCTTCATCCCAGAGCGAGAAAATCGATCTATCAAAACATTTAAGGCATTGGCAAGCACAACAGCGGCAAATATCAGCAGCAGTACCTCTCGGATTTGCCACAGAATATACAGGGAAAGGATAAAGGCAAGTAAGCCAATCCATCTGCCCAAACTCACAGCACAACCTCCCAATGGCTCTGGAATTACAAGGGAGTAATCCCAGTTCGATTCAGCTAGATTAGCCGATCTTGACCTAATTTTTCACGGCATTGGTTTGACCAAGGAAAAAGGGGAAGATTCTGGCACACAGGAGAGCTTCTCGTGAGTTTCCCCTTGTTTTCCTGGTCTCCCTTCCTTTTGCAAAGGGGTTGAAACCTTCTCCGGATAAATCGTGTTATGGGTGAATTCGTGCTGTGCCTCTGTTAGACTCCACCTAAGTTGAAAACGTTAGCTGCCGTGCCGTACCATCATCGCTAAAGCTCTGTTCTCCAACACCAACTAATTCCACGACCACTTCACGCTCTGCGGGTGTCCAGTCTCCTTCGCGTGCCCCAATTTCAACAATGGTTTCTTGTCCTTGTGAACGAACACGGTAGGTTGTTGTGCAAAAAACACCTGTTTTGTACTCGAAGGTATGACCGTCATCTTCATACAGCGTAAACTCACCCGTACCCTTCCAGACTCGAAGCGTCAGTGGGTCTAAAGGACGTTCATCAACGTATTGCATCACCGGAGCCATCGGAATAATCGAGCCAGCACGGACATACAAGGGCATTTGTTCCAATGGTGCGTGTGCCAGGATATGAGTTGGGCCATCAAAAGCCTCACCACTCCACCAGTCATACCAGCGACCTTCGGGTAAATACACGGCACGGTATTCAACGCCTGGACGGTATATTGGTGCTGCTAGCAGGGAAGAACCCAACATCACTTGGTCAGATAGGGTGAAGGTCTTGAGGTCATTGGGAAAATGATAGAGCAGGGGTCGCAGGATGGGTGTACCAGTGGTTGCTGCTTCCCAGAAGAGGGTGTAGAGGTAAGGCAGGAGGCGGTAACGAAGTTCAATGTACTCACGGCAAATTTTTTCAACCTTCTCGCCAAATACCCAAGGCTCATGCCGTGCTGTACTTAGTGCGGAGTGTCCTCGCATCAACGGGTAAAGCATCCCTACCTGCATCCAACGGGCAAATAATTCCCCTGTAGCGTTCCCCGCAAATCCACCAATGTCCGCACCGACAAAGGCAACACCGGATAAACCCAGGTTACAAAGCATGGGAATCGACATTTCTAGATGTTCCCACAGTGATTGATTGTCCCCTGTCCACACAGCTGACCAGCGTTGAATGCCAGCGTAACCAGAACGTGTCAGCACAAAGGAGCGCTCTGTCGGGCGTAATTGTTCCAACCCTTTGTAAGAGGCTTGTGCCATCATCAACCCATACAGATTGTGAGCTTCAGCATGGGTGGTTTTCTCGTCAATCGGCCCTTGGGGGGCATCAAGGGGAAACCAAACCTTGTTACCGGGGTCCCCAAAGGGGCGGTCATCGAGTGCGGGTTCGTTCATATCGTTCCAGATACCAGCAACACCAAGGCTGGTCAGGTGTTTGTGCCAACTTCCCCACCAATCTCGTACCTCAGGGTTCAGGAAATCCGGAAAAACGGCTTTGTCAGGCCAGACATAGCCGTGAAAAAGCTGACCATCAGTTTTACGCACGAAATAGTTGTTTTTTAAGCCCTCATCGAAAACCTGGTAATCAGCTTCTGGCTCATACTTGACACCTGGGTCAACAATCGTCACGGTTTTAAAGCCATCCTGCTTCAGGTCTTGTAGTAACTGAGGGGCATCCCCGAAGCGTTTAGGGTTCCAAGTAAACACTCGGTAGCCGTTCATATAGTCAATATCAAGATGGATAACGTCGCAGGGAATGCGACGCTGACGAAATTCACGAGCCAGTTCGCGTACCACAACATCAGATTCATAGCTCCAGCGGCACTGTTGGTAACCTAGTGACCATCGAGGTGGCAAGGGCATTCGACCTGTGAGTTGGGTATAGGTATTGAGGATTTTGGCAGGTTCAGAACCGTAGATCACGTAGTAATCCAGTTCAGGCCCCCGTGTTTCCATCCGCCAAACACCAGGTTGCTCAGCACCAATATCAAACTGACTCCAAAAGGTGGTGTTGAAGAAAAGCCCATACCCAACCCCTGGACGCAATGCCATGAAGAAGGGAATCGCTTGGTACATTGCATCAGTCAGTACGCCGTAATCCAGTGCATCAACTGTCCAGTTCGTCTTGACTTCAGCTCGCTTATCGAGCAAACCTGTGCGCTCACCAAAGCCGTAGAAGTGTTCGTCAGCTTCAATCTGTTTCCAAGCCGCAACTGTACCCGCACGCCAGGCCATGCTGGGGTCGGCATCTTGGGCAAAGGGCTGTCCTGTGGAGTCAAAGAACTGAATACGACAAGGGTCTCGGTCAATGACAAGACGCAACTGCTCGGTTTTGATTTCTACCGCATCTGCTCTTTCTTGCACCTCAAATGGCACAGTAGACCATTGCTCATCTGCTTGCGTCACCGCCCACGACCGACGCGGCTGGAATTCTCCCGTAGGCGTCAGCCGTACCCGAATTAAGTTCGGTGCTAGTACTGTAATACTCACGTAGGGAGCGCCACATTTCAGCCGTATCTGGCGCTCATCTCGTTGTATTTCTTCTACTGCTCCGATAGTTGACCAAGATTGCTCGGTTGTGTGCAGTTGTCCAAAGTATTGCGGCATAATCCCTGATTGACAAACAAAATGGACTTTATCAACAGCTCTCTCCCTGTTGGGAAGGTAGAGGTTAATTGTTTGTTGAGCTAAGTGCGATGAAGGCTCTTCAACTTTTTATACAACCAACGAGCAAAAAGCTTGTACCGCTAGGCACAGATGAACTAACGGTGAAACTTCAAACCTAGACAAGGACTCGTAGTAACATATCCGGGTTAATTACCTCCCATTTTAGAAAGCAGGGGGATAGGAGGGCAGGGGAACTCCCGGAGGAAAAAGGCGGAAAAATTTTTAGGGGGTTTATCAGAGGGATTTGGAATAAATTGCTTTGTTGCCACAGATACAACGTTAGCATTATTTTCTAATACCTATAAGTCAAACTCATGATACTGATTGGCATTGCTGAATCAAAACCCCTTGCTT
>JBFLZA010000178.1:0-13798 GCA_040756535.1 Cyanobacteriota bacterium | reverse complement strand
TTCAATCTCTCATCTTGGTCAATTAAACGCCCAGTCCCTACCATCGTTCTGTTCCTGGTTTTGGGAATAGTCGGTTTAATGTCGTTTTTCCAATTGGGGATTAACGACAACCCGAATATTGATATCCCAGCAGTGTCCATTACGGTTACACAAGCAGGGGCAGGACCAGAGGAACTAGAAACCCAGGTGACGAAGAAGATTGAAGACGCCGTTGCTGGGTTGGGGAATATTGACGAACTTACCTCCGTTGTGACGGAGGGAATGTCGCAAACGACGATTAGTTTTGTTTTGGGAACCGATAGCGATCGCGCTACCAATGAAGTCCGCAACGCTGTCGCCCAAGTTCGCCAAGACTTACCCCAAGATATCAACGAACCCATTGTCAAGCGATTGGAGTTTGCGGGTGGCTCAATTATGACCTATGTGGTCGCTTCAGAAAAGCGATCGGTGGAACAGTTGAGCGACTTAGTTGACCGTACCATTAGTCGTGCCCTGTTAAGTGTCCCAGGAGTCGCCCAAATTGACCGACTCGGAGGAGTAGACCGAGAAATTCGGGTTGACCTTGACCCCAGTCGCTTACAAGCTTACGGAATTACGGCAACACAGGTTAACGACCAACTCCGCAATTTTAATATCAACTTACCGGGCGGTCGAGCAGAAGTCGGAGGCGGAGAACAAAACATCCGAACGCTGGGAAGTGCGAAGACGGTTGAGGAATTGCAAAGTCACCCCATCGTACTGCCAAGCGGTGAGACTGTGCCATTATCAAGTCTGGGCAAGGTTGAAGACCGCTTCGCCGACCCCCGACAGGCCGCTCATTTTAATGGCAAGTCAGTGGTAGCCTTTTCCGTGCTGCGGAGTACAGGCAGTACCTTAGTGACGGTAGAAGAAGAAGTCCGCGAGGCGGCAGAAAATCTCAAAAAAACCCTGCCTGAGGACGTTACATTAAGCCTGGTTTTCACCCGTGCTGATGCGATTCGCGACTCTTATCAGGCGACAGTAGACTCTCTGATTTTGGGTTCAACGCTCACGGTAATCGTTGTAGGCATCTTCATCCGCAACTGGCGGGTAACGCTGATTACGGCAATGGCGCTGCCCCTGTCGATTATCCCCACCTTTCTGGTGATGAGAATGCTGGGGTATACCCTCGACAGCATGACGCTACTGGCATTAGCGCTGGCGGTAGGGAACTTGGTCGATGATGCCATCTGCATGATTGAAAACATCGACCAGCACTTGGACATGGGGAAAAAACCCTTCAATGCAGCGCTGGATGCAGCAGGTGAAATTGGATTAGCGGTGGTGGCAACGACGGCAACCATTGTGGCGGTGTTTCTCCCCGTGGCGTTTATGGGGGGTATACCGGGTCAGTTTTTCCAACCCTTTGGGGTAACGGTGGCAGTTTCCACCATGTTTTCTACATTGGTGGCCTGTACCATGACACCGATGATGAGTGCCTACTTGCTGAAACCCAAGAAGAGCAAGGAACGTGGGGGTAGTGCCCCTGTGCCTACCCCGGAAAAAGGGCACAAGACCCAACTGAATGGCAATGGCAAAAAGCCTGCACGCCAGCAGAAATCCAATGATACCTTTAGAGCAGAACTAGAACAGTCGCTTCATCCCTCACCACAGCGACGCATCCAACCTTATCGCGGGCTTTTAACTTGGGCGCTGAGACACCGCATTACCACGTTGCTGATTGCAGTGGCGTTCTTTATCGGCAGTTTGCAGTTAATTCCGTTTATTCCCAAGGGTTTGTTTGATAACGGGGATATTGGCTTAAGTACGATTTCGATTGAGTTGCCGCCTGGGTCTACATTGAGTGAGACTGAGGAGGTGATGCGACAAACTGAGCGGTTATTGAGCAATAAGCCAGAAGTCAAGAGTGTCTTGGCAACAGCAGGAAAAGTCAATGCCGCAACAGTCTACGTTAACTTAGTACCGAAGGACAAACGGGAGCTTTCCCAGCAAGAGTTTGAGCAACAGATGCGTCAATCGTTTGCTGACATTCCTGGAACTCGTATCAGTTTTAATAGCCAAGGTGCAGGGGGAGGCAGCAAGGATTTATCGATTGTGCTTAAGAGCGAGAATCCGCAGTCACTCCAGAAAACAGCTGATGCCTTGGAACGGCAGATGCGGCAAATTCCTGGTTTGGTGGAAGTCACTTCTAGTTTAAGTTTGGTGAAGCCGGAGTTGGTGATTGAGCCAAAGACAGACCGGGCGGCAGATTTGGGGGTTTCGGTTAGTGCGATCGCACGCACGGCCTCTCTTGCCCTGATTGGAGATGTTGAAGCCAATCTCGCCAAATTTAATTTACCCGATCGCCAAATTCCCATTCGCGTTCAACTCGACCCCAAATCCCGTAACGACCTCGATACCCTGAAAAATCTCCGGGTTCCCACCTCAAACGGTAACTTGGTTCCCCTCAATGCAGTAGCAGATATTCGCTTCGGTAGTGGGCCAGCTCAAATTGACCGTTTTGATCGTACCCGTCAGGTGGTAGTGGAAGGTAACTTGCAAGACGTTTCCTTGGGTGATGCCATGGAAAAAGTGAGGGCGTTGCCTGCAATGAATCCTCTCCCTCCCGATGTTTCTGAAGAACCCTTCGGAGATGCCAAGATTATGCGGGATATATTTAGCCGCTTTGCCGCTGCTTTAGGACTGGCGGTGATGTCGATTTATGGCATTCTCGTTCTGCTGTACAACAATTTTCTCTACCCCTTCGCGATTTTAGCGGCCTTACCCTTATCCATTGGTGGGGCACTGCTAGGACTTTTAATCATGCAGAAGGAATTGGGGCTGTTTGCCTTGATTGGAATTGTTCTGTTAATGGGATTGGTGACGAAAAACGCGATTCTGTTGGTGGACTTTGCCTTAGCCGCAATGGAGCAAGGAAAACCCCAGTTCAAGGCAGTAGTTGAAGCGGGTGTCACTCGTTTACGTCCCATTCTCATGACTTCCTTATCTACCGTTGCTGGGATGATACCGATTGCGATGGAATTAGGGGCGGGTTCAGAAGTCCGTAGTCCTATGGCCATTTCAGTTATTGGTGGCTTTACGACATCCACTCTACTGACGCTAGTGGTGGTACCCGTGCTGTTTACTTATATAGATAACCTTATGCGTGGGATTATGCGGCTATTTGGTCGTGAGGATAAGCGTTCTCAGGTAGTTGTAACCCAGGTGAGTGAAGAGGAAGAGAAGCAAGATGCGATCGCATCTCGCAACAACAAGCTAAATTGACTCAAAATTGCTCCATAACTCCATAACCATCAGTACAATGAATATAGTGAGACTGACATACAGAATTAAGTGTACGAGAGACACATTGACCAACTGCGACGGGATTTCAGTCTTGCCCTTGCACTAGCTGAACAACGGGACAGATTGAACGCAGATACCGACAAGTTAAGTGAGTTACAGCGCTTAGCTTCCCTGGTGGAAGACATGAGAGGTGAAATCAGAGGCGCACAAGAGCGAATCAAAGAGGCTAGATATGACCGTGACCTCATCAATGCCTTTGAGAAAGGTATTGGTCAGAAAGTCAAAATAGTAGAGTTACACTAAAGCTTTTAAATCCTGTTGAACCAATCAACGGTTTTTTTTTAGCTGAAATATTGCACTAGTATAGCAAAAGGCAGAAGGCTCCAGGGCAGAAGGCAGAAGGGAAAAGATTAACGGGTCTTGGTTTCAGTATTTTGCTTTGTCCTAATCGCCTTGGCGACTGCTATATTAGTAACCTTAGAGTAAAAACTTCAACTGATAAGTAGCTACGCTAAAAAAACAAGCCTAGTTGTAGAGTGGATATTGCGTAGACACAAGCTTTTGTCAGAGTTACAAGGTTGCTCGTGGCTAATGCCTACCTTACATTTAATTAGATGCCTCTATTTAAGAAATTGTGTTCGTATAGAGTAAGCTATCGTGCTGACAACTTACATATCCTGAGGACAGGATAGAGGGCAAGGGGGAAAGGCGTGCATGTTTGAAACATCTCCCTTTCCCCTTTTCCCTTTTCCACAACAGATAAGTGTTACTCCCTGCTTTTTTAGGGGGTAGGGGAATCTCAATCCAGGGCAAAATGAAATGGAAATGGTATAATCTCATTTTCTAATTTCCTTCTTTTCTGTGACTTGATATTATCTGGAAAACATTCCCTTAGATAGAGGATTCTTGCAGAAAATTTGAATAAGCTACTGGAAGCCTGTCGCTGGCGCAAAATACAAAAAAAATTTTCCTCTCACCTCCTCTGCTTTCGGGAGTTCTTTTTAGGAGCTTTCCAGACAGAGGTGTGTTTTTAAATTGCAGGCTTTCTAAGATATTATGCAATTTATAGATTTCTTTGACTTCATTCAGGATTATCATGTAGAAATATCAGAACCAGAAAACCATAAAGATATTTCGCAAAATCAGCCGCTTTCGGAAGCGCTGCTGGATTCAATAGACCGCAATAACTATGGGCTATCTCACAAAGAAATTATTTGTAATTTCTTTTTAGAAAAAGTCAAAAAAGAATTACCTGAAAAGGTATTAAAAGAATTTGAAACTATATTTATTTCAGGTTCAAGGAAAGTCAATTCAGCTCCTCATGAAGCAATCCGAAAAATTATTATTTCAAATCAGGAAATAACATTTAAAAAGACTTTAAAGCGCTCCTGTTATGTCTTAATTAACAATTGGAGTGCAGTCAGAGATTACCAAAGTATTCAAAGATTACTTCAGCTTTTTTTAGAGATATCAAAAAAGAAATCTCCTTTATCTATTATCCAAAAACGACGAAGAAAATGGTTAATAAACTTTTTGAATAGTGATGACTATCAAGAACTAAGAATATTTAATACTCGATACAATCGAGATAAAAATCATTGGAGTAACCGTTATGCTTCTTACTTGTTAACTTCTCAATCTATCGATTCTGAAAAATCTAGAGAACAGAGGGAAGTAGCTAAATTAGTCTCTCAACAAATTAAAGAGAGGTTCAAGTTAGATTTAGCTATATATACAGCTCACTCACAACTCCTAAATTCTTCAGTTAGGCGTTGCGAAAATCCTACAATTTTAGGTGATCATGTTCTATATTTAATTAAAAAAATTTTGATTAAGAGGAGATATTTTAGCTATTCTAATTTAGCTAATATATTTCTCAATCAAACCCAGGGAATTTCTTATAAGAATTTTAAAAGAGGTCTGGTTAATTATTTAATATTTTATTTGGAAGAATTCATAGCGATAGAGCTTTTCCAAGAAAAAATATCTATTTATTTAGAATCACTTTATCAAATCTATGATGAAGAAAAATGGAATTCAAATTTACTTTTGAGGACTTGTAATCGTCTGATTGAATACTTAACAACTGAAAGTCAGGGAAAACCTTCTCAACTATTTACTTTATTAGTCACTCAAGACAACCATGTAACTTTAGCAATTATTTTAGTAAAAATTATTTTGATTTCTCCAAATAGCTCTAGTTATTTAGAGACTTGTATTGCTTATATTATTCAGTATTATGAAAACGAGCCAGAGTCAGAATGCCAATGGCTAATCAATTTTCTGGATACTCTACAAATCACCTTCACTATTTATGCAGAGAATGTCTGTTATAACTTAGTTAGCATTGAATCGAACCAACCCAAGGGATACAGAAGCAAGCATTTCAACTCTTATTGGATTTTTTCTCAGGTTAAGCTGAAGCCAAGATTAAATTCAGAGGTACTCTTGACTAGCAGGAGAAGTTCTCGAAGACAGGAAAGACTGGGAAAGTAGGTCGTGCCCGTACATAGTGATACCAAATCCGCTTTGACAACCCCTCTTTTCCAACAGTCTTTAATAGCAGCCGATTTCATAGGAATTGGTATACAGCGGATTTCAACTTGGTGAAGTACACAAACTATGTCTCAAAGGTATATATAAAGCCTGTTTTACTTCTGAATTCTGAATTCTGGCTCCTGAATTCTGCTGTAAATCCCCACATGAGCGATAGACTTCTTGCATAAGTGGCACAAGTAAGAGAGATAAGTACTACTGCTACCTAGCACAATTAACTGCTGCGGGAGTTCTACTGGAGTTATGGCACCTCAACCCGACCGAACCCTCAGAATTGAAGTCACGGTAAAAGCGTCGCAGCCTGAGTTGCTGGAAGGTTTAGATGTCTGGTTACGCTTGGGTTTAATCAGTGATGAGCAGGTGAAGCGGTTAAGTCAAATTTATTTAACCAGTCTTCTGCCAGAACCCGTTTCTAAACCAAAACCTCAAAATACGCCAGTCCCAGCGCTATCACCCCCTGGCAGTTCCAATACACCTGTTGGAAAACCACTCCGTCAGTCGGCTTTGTCTCGGATGTGGCAGTCTCTGAAAGACGAACTGAGTGTACGGTGGCTCCTGTTTTTGGGTGTCTTCTTGGTGGTAGTGTCATCTGGAGTGCTTGCCGCTACGCAATGGGAGAAGTTCCCGGTAGTTGGACAGTACTGCGTTTTGTGGGCATACACTCTCATTTTCTGGTTTGGGAGTTTTTGGGCAGGTAAGCAACAGAATTTACAATTAACGGCTCAAACCCTGCGACTGGTAACGCTGCTTTTAGTACCAGTGAACTTCTGGGCGATGGATAGCTTTGGGTTGTGGCGTCATCCTTGGGAATGGCTAATCGTTGCGATCGCAGCTTTTACTCTCACCGCTAATGCCGTCCTCCACCCGGATATGAGGAGTCATCCCTCACGCATAACTTCTGACTCCTTACTGCTGTTATTGCTCAGTTACCTGCACTGGGGTTGGAACTTGCCAGGGTTCCCACTGATAGCGGTTTATATCGGCATGGTAGGAACTGCGATTCTTCTACCGAGGGAACGCAGGAAGCAGGAGGTGGAGACGCGAAGACGTAGGGATGCGGAGAATTCTCCACCCGCAGATACAAGTATTGGCAGTGCGATCGTGATTTATGCGTTAACGGTACTGCTGGGGCGGGGGATTTTTATCACTCAGCTGCCGATCGCACAATTAGGATTAGCGATTGGGATTTGTGGTTGGCTGTTTGCGCGACTTTCACACCCACAAGGGACAACATCGAAATCAGATTCTTTTAAGTCCAAAGTTTGGGAATTGATTGGGGGAGGTTTATTACTCAGTGGTTGGCTGGTATCAGTCAGCGAAACGTTTCCTTGGCAAGCGACGGCTGTGAGTGGGTTGAGTTTGTGGTTTTTCGCGAATCGTTTACAGCGGTATAGTCTGCGTTTTGACTTGCTGGCGATTTTTACAATTGGCTTACAGGCGCATTGGTTAATTTGGCGATTAGTCCCGACGACATGGCAGCAAGGTATTGTCGCATTTTTAGTTCAACTCACTGATGCTGAAAACTTCCCTGCCGCGTTGCTAAGCTTGGTGCTATTTCCCTATTTAATGGGGATGGTTGGCTTGACAGATTGGCTTTATCGTGAATCAAAGCCAAAGTTAGCTCGTTTCACAGAAGAATTGACTTTCGTTTTTGGGTTAGTGCTGACATCAACCAGCCTGCCTAATCCCATTGTGCGATCGCTCAATCTGCTCCTATCAACCCTCACCTTCGCTGCTGTCACCTTCCGTTGGACGCCCACCCGCACGGGTTTAGTTTATTTAACCCACATCACCGGACTCCTAACCTTAGCTTCAGCCATTAATTGGCTATTCCCCAACTTAAACCCAACCGCCTGGGCAAGTATTTTACTGATTGGAATGATTGCTGAATGGGTTTATAGCATTCTTCCCAATTCCCAATTCCCCATCCCCCATTCCCCAATTTGGCAACGCAGTGCATGGCATCTCGGTTTTGCCCTATCAGGGTTAAGCTATGTCTTACTGTGGAATGAGGCTGATCCTAACAGAATCATTGATACCCCAATTAATACAGAATCAATGCTGTTGTGGTTGCTGACACCCCTAGCGCTTACAGGAGTTGCCAGTCTCACCAGTGAACCGCGACGAAAACAAGCATCTGGCTTAAGTGTTGCTGGTCTAGGTATAGCACAAGCCCTGACTATATTAATCCCAGGAGTCAGATTAATTAGCTTGAGTTTTGCCACTGGGTTGATGTTCATTAACGCCCGCTATTTGCGTAACATAGCGGCGGCTGTTATCACAATTGGCTTTGCCCTCTCGTTCATTGGAACAGCGCTTTGGGATGGTATCCCAGGAGTGCCACGACTCTTAGCCGCAGATTGGTTTTTGGTAGGTGCGATCGCAATTTTCATCTTATGGCTTTTACGCAGTGGGTTACAGCAACGGAATGGTACGTTAGCTGCATTTTATGCCCAAGCTTGCGATGGGTGGGCGATCGCTTTATGTAGTGTAGAGTTATTGTTGTTCACGCTACACACTCTCGTTGTATACGCGCAACCTACATCCCTGTTCATTCACTCTCCTGATTGGAAGTACTTCATCGCCTCTTGCTTAATTGTTGTCGCTAATTGCTATCGCCTATGGCAACAGCCCAAAAACTGGGGAATTTACTACATAAGTTGGGCGGTTGAACTGGGTGTCGCTGAGGCGATTATTCTTACAAAGGGTTCGACGTTAGAACTCGCAACGGTGAACATTCTCTTAGGATTGGTGATGCTGTTTGCCAGTGACGGGTGGGTAGCACAGCAACGTCGTCCGATTCCTTTAAGCAGTATTGAACTCGTGCCTTTGCTCTATGCTTTATTGGGGTTAGGGTTGCGCTTAGGGCACTTCACTCCTTGGACAGGGTTACTCACCTTGGGTGCAGCTTTAACGGGAATGGGAGTTGGGCGGCGTCAGGAAGAACTAAAACCGTTAACCTATCTTGCCATTGCAGGTATTTCTCTTGCTTGGTATGAACTGGTAATTTACCAGATGCTTCAAGCAAAAGGCGGTTCTTTAGCGGATGCGTTTACTGTTTTGGCAGGGGTGGCAGTTGCGATCGCATTTGTCTATCGCGTGTTAGCTTGGTTTTGGCAGGCGCGTACCGATGAACCGTTTTTCAGCCTGAGTGCGGCAGAAATTAAAGCAACCGCTCACATCCATTGGGGAATTGCGAGTTTACTGATGGTAATGGCAGGGGCAATCGCCACAAGTCCCAATCAGGCAGAATTTGCGCCGCGCCTCACAATCGTTGCCATTACTCTATGTCTGCTTCTCGCTGGTTACGCCTTATTGCAAGGACGCCAAAACTCTAACCTCAGTGCTGCTAACGCCTGGGTATATTTGGGTGTAGCGGAAGCGGTGGCAACTTATGTTTATGCTCGACTGTTTTGGACACAGTTAAATGTTTTGGATGAATGGTTAGCCATCATTGTCTGTGTTTTAGCCTATGTAATGTACGAGCTACCTTGGGAGGAGTTGGGGTGGCAGCCAACTGCTTGGAAGCGATCGAGTTTGGAGTTGCCTGCGATCGCAGTTTTGGCGACAACAATGGTAGTCTCTGATGCGAGTTTGCTCTTAGTTGCTGGGTTCTATGCTTGGGTTGCTCAACGCGGCGCGAACATACGCTGGACTTATGTCAGTGTGGTGCTGATTGATTGGCTGGTTGTTAATTGGTTTTCAGATTTACGGCTGAAAGATTTATTATGGTATATCACACCGTTTGGGTTATCCCTGCTATACATTGCCCAATTTGATCCAGCGTTGAATCAACCAGAAGAGAGGGGAATGCGTCATCTGCTTCGCATTATTGCTAGCGGTTTTATTTGCGGGGTGGCTCTCTTCCTGCATTTAGAAACAGGAATCGTTCCTGCGATCGTTGGCATCCTTTTCATTTTTGCGGGATTGAGTTTCCGAGTGCGAGCTTTTCTTTATGTTGGCACTGCTACGTTTTTAACGACAGCATTTTATCAATTGGTCATTCTTGCCTTTCGCTATTCATTTGTTAAGTGGGTAGCTGGTATTATTCTCGGCATCATCTTTATTGGCATGGCAGCTAACTTTGAAACTCGTCGCGAACAAATGAATTCTGCGGTTCGTAATCTTCAGAATGAATTGAAAGAGTGGGAGTAAGCATAAAATACAGTAAGGGCACGGCATTGCCGTGCCCCTACATCATTCCACCCATCAATAAAACAAAAAAACCTCGCGAGTGCTGCGAGGTTTAGTCGGAAACTGTCACTAAATTCAGTATCGAAGGACAATGTATGTGATCGCGTTTGCGTACTGTATACGTGATGTTTGATTTTCGTAACTTGCCAGATGGCAAGTAGCAAACCTCTTGTGGGATGGGCATCTTGCCCGTCTGTGATTATGTATGGGTTATCGAAAAATTTTGGAAATAACGTTTGGTGACGCTCCTGTATAAGGGGAAGGCATGAAGAAAGCTAGTAGTCCAGCTACAGTAAACACGGCAAGCGTCGATCGCAAGGGAAATTTGATAGGTTTCATTGCCTGTTGAATTGAGTAACATCACATCAACCTATCTCTGGAGGCAATGAACTTATGCAGCCAGGTAAGGAAAAAATGCGATCGCTAACCTTTTCCGAAGCGAGTAAAAAGCCAGATATTTCTGCTTTCTCTCCGTTGCGGGGTGATTATTTGACAACTTTAAGTATTAACATAATAAAACCAAACAACAAAAACAATGGCTCAAAAATCTTTGAATAGCAATTCCCAAAATTCTTTTTCAATGCCAGCTCCTATCTGTCGCACAGCAAATCCCAGCTCTGAGTTCTACTCTCTTTTCTCTGAAGAAGAACTTTTAGGAATCATTCATGCATTAGAATCTAGACAAGAAATACCTTTAAAGTATTCTTATAAAGGTAGAGGTGCAAACATTTGGAATAGTTATTATTCTAAATACATTATTCCTAAATGGTATCGGACATCGAGTGTAGAGATTGACCTTTTAAGGGATAATTTTGAATCCATTACTAAAAATCTTAAAGTCTGTAATAAATTCAATATTGTAGATGTAGGAGCAGGAAATTCATATCCTGTTAAAAACTTCATTCATAAACTTAATAAATTAACTGTAATCAATAAATATATTGCGTTAGATATTAGCGAAGAATTACTTAAATTATCTAACCTAAACTTTAGAAAATGGTTTCCACAAATTGAATATAAAAGTGACATAATTGATATAGAAAATCATTGTTTACTCAAAGTTTTATCAAAAAATCAGGCTAACCTTGAAACTGACAATACACCAAAGATTATTCTACACTTAGGTGTAACAATGGGCAATCATCACAATAGAATTGGAGTACTCAAAAACTTTAGAGATAGCATGGGTAAAAATGATGTACTGGTATTCACTAATGAAATTGGTTCTAACTCTAACTGGGATGGAAGAGTAAGAGGTGGCTTCCAGTATCATGCGGAACAAATCTATGAATGGATTAAAAACAAATTTGGGATTAGAGCTGAAGATTGTGAACTTGTGAGAAAGTATGATGCCAAAACAGATAGTCTAGTTGCTAATATTAAATTCCGCGATGATTATACTATAAAATTCAACCTTAAGGAAATAGATAAGACTATTGAAATCTCTCAAGGTGAAGAGATTACGATTTGGAGACATCATAAGCATGAAATACCTGAACTTCTGCAAGAAATAGAACAAGCTGGGCTACAACTCGTCCACTACGGCACTAACAAATACTTGTCACATATCATGGTAATTTGTGAGATTGCCAGTAACTAATGCCCTGATGCAGTCGGGTGAGAAAAAAACGCGATCACTAAGCTAATCAGCACTTGAGTTACCTATTTAAAGGCAGGCATCTTGCCTGCCCCACAAGAATTCTCCAATTATGCTCTGTGCAGATTAAATGTCTTTGAGCTTAACTCATACAATCTTCTTCATTCAGGTTCTTGTAGGAGCTTTGGTAAGCTGTTCCACATCTAGTCTGCACTATCACTATTGTTAAAAATCTTGTGGGATGGGCATCCTACCCGTCCCAGCTATGCAGTACATACTAAAAACTGCTATAAATCATTTCTTACCATCTAACATCGGAAAACTCTGCACCAACGTAGTTTGCACCACTCCCTCATAAGTTGGCTGAGCCATATCAATCAGAACCACTACATTTTGTCGATTGGGAGATAAACGCACTTCTCGAATGGAATATTTCTGCACTGCCTCGCGGTAATTATCCAAATCACCAACAGTAAGCTGACGATAATTATAGTTAGCGATTAGCCGCATAGAAGCACGTTCTGTACCAAAACTCCCTCCCGGTTTTACGGCAGGAATATACTTTTGCTCTAAACGAATTTCTAACGGCTTTTTTGGGTCGTTAATCATAAATTTATACGTCTCGCTGCCATCTTCATTTTGTTCGCGAGCAATCATGGGTAGCCTTATTCCCACTTTTAGCAGCGTCAGTTCCAAGTCGTACCTGAGTTGTGCTGTTTTTTGGAGTAAGTCATCTCCAGCCGCTTTAGTCGTTAGATTGGAGGCTGAGAAGTCATAGTCCGTTTTGAGGCAACCATTCCTCACACAGGAGCTGGTTTTCACATCGATGACTTGGATTTTTGCCGTTGGTACTTCTGTTACAGGATTCTGAAAACTTTCCAGGTAGACATAGTAACGGCTATCTGGCGAGAAACCGGAGAGTCTTCTATTCGATCTAAAGACAGCAGCTAATCCATCTGAACCGAGGGAAAGTGCGATCGCAACCAATGAGAGTGCAACTAAGGAACGTTTCATATTGACATTGAGTCCAAACATTGATAATAACTCTGATCTGACACTGGACTCAAGTGAAGGTAAAAGCGATCGGATTTCGCTCAGACTACTCCAAATCCTGTTGTTAACAATTCGTAATTAGGTTGACCAATTCGATTCTTAACTCATTAACTCCTTTAAGGTGATACCGTGTCCCTACTGAAAAGGCGAAATTATATTGGGAAAGTCTCTTAGTTTTCTTCCATGTTCTGATACCCTTCTAAAGCAGCTAATAATACATTAACGAGAGGATGGTCGATTAACTGCCTAAGAGCATCAATGCTAACTCCTTGCAAGGCTCCCACCACTCGTGTTTTGAGCGTTGGATTACTCTCTATATGCTTGATAACTTCTGTTACCACCATCTGCTTTTCTAGGGGTGTATTGGTGGGATAAGTTTGTTCGATTTGTTGAAGTAATTTCTGAATTTTCGCTGCCGTATCTGCTATCGATTTTTGCTCTGCGATCGCTTTCGCTTCAATATTCGTTCTGCTAGCCATCGCTTTGATAATCTCTACTAAATCAGCATTGTGTTGACGATACAATGCAATCTGATCGTAAGTAGCTCGTAGTTGATAGCGATATATTTTATCAATAACGTTTAGTTGATAGTCATATTCTCGCTTAAGGTAATTTTCTATTTCTGCTTTATTCAATTCTGTTGGAACATTTAACCGAATAATCAAAGCGCCATCATTCTTATTTTCAATTGCCTGAATGGATAGATCTGAAGCTCCGCTTGTCTCTCTTAGTTTTTGGAAGGAACCGAAAAAAGCCTGCCAATCAATACCGTTATAGAAAATCAGGTCAACAATATCTAAACTTTTTTGAAACAACTTAGTGAACTCTCCGGGTGCAAAATTTCCTTGATGGGGGCGGCGTTCCTTTTGGTTAGCCTGTAAGTAAACATAATCGCAAATTACCCCATCCAAGTTGGTTGCACTGTTTGTCTGCCAATCTTCCAAACACACTCCTGTGAAGAGAGCTTTGTTGAAGTTAGCATCCAGCGCTTTTGTTCGTTTTAAGTTTGCCCCACAGAGATTAGCCCCAATTAGTTTTGTCCCAATCAAATTTGCACCTTTAAGGTAAGCTCCCTTCAGATATGCCCCAGCAAGGTTAGCCCCAATCAGGTTTGCGCCACTCAGGTTGGCACCG
>JBFLZA010000177.1:0-13959 GCA_040756535.1 Cyanobacteriota bacterium | reverse complement strand
TATTTTAGGCGATCGCTCTTTCCCAATACCAGACTAAACGCTGATGAATGTTGAGTTCATCCCTCAAACCTACTATAAGAGAACAGATTAAGGTTAAACCGACACTCGTCAGTGAGCGTACTTAATTCTGGTTCGATTACCCATACAATCAAGATCAGTAGTCGTACTACTGACAAGTTGTTTTTTGAGATGACCACTAATGGCTGTTAGGAATACAATCAACTGGATTAACTATTTTACCTTTTAAATCTACTTGAACTGAAAAGCTGATTTATGTTGTTGAATTATCGAACCAATTTTCGTCTTTTATACCATATTTTACAATAACAATATCATCACTATCTGTCTTCTTAAAATGATATAAATAATTTGATCCAGATGTAGGATTCTTAGACTTGAGTCGTTGCTGAACTTCGGCTTCAAAGCTTGGATAATGGCTTAATATAATCTTCCTATTACAGGCTTAGATATCGCAGTCGGATGGGAAATACTTAGAGATTACGGGTTAGCAGAAATCGATAACTACTCAGTACTCATTCACCACTACCAAGGCAACCCATTGTGGTTGAAAAGCGTGGCGACTCTGATTCAAGAGTTGGGAGGAGGCGTAACTGAGTTGTTACCCGACGATACTATATTGTTGCCAGAAGATTTAAAAGATGTGTTACAGCAGCAGTGCGATCGCTTATCCGAAATAGAAAAACAAGTTATTTCATTGTTGTTTAAAGAAAGGGAACCCATCAACCTGGCAAAATTGATAGAAAATGGAACAATGCCAGCATCAGATTTACTAAATACGCTGCAATCTTTATCGCGGCGCGGCTTGATAGAACAACAAGAAAGTTTTTACGATCTGCAACTTGTGGTGAGGCAGTATATCCAAGGGTTATAACTCATCATTTTTGCATTCTAGGTTAGAATTAGCTAATGGTTTAAATGATGAAATTGCTTGAACGACGAGTTAGTCTTTGGCTATTTCGGCTTCGCCTTTTCCCTGTCTCCCTTCCCCTTGTACCAAAGAGTCCTTACCCTCTTCAGGGTTTGGGGATGGTTCATACTGGCGTTGAACTTCTTCAAGCTTATGAGTAATTCCATCAATTCTTTGCTTGACCTTTAAAGGGTCAATAAATGACCAAATATTTGCTCGGTAATACTTATCCTTAGAACGGTAATACACGTAATACCTCAAATGTCAATATTTTAATATTTAAATTTTATTAAAAAAAATGCTCCCTCAGGTCTTTCAGAAGGTAGAAGAACCGTAGTTCGTTAAAAGCAGAAGGTGTATGGATAAGGGGATGGGCAGGCAGAGATATCCCTCGTCACTCTGAAAACCGTGATTTCCTGATGGCTGAGGGTAATTCTGGGAAAGGCTTACTATAGACGATTATTGACTATTTTTTCTTTGCTATGAGCTACTGCCTAAATCCGGATTGCCAGAAACCTCATAATCCCAGTGATGCTAAGTTTTGCCTGAGGTGCGGTACAAGGTTACTACTAGGCGTTAGCGAGGCCGCTCCGCAGGAGCTTCGCTACCGTGCCCTTGAGTTAATCGGCCAAAGTAGCTATGGTAGAACGTTTTTGGCGGTGGATGAATCCAAACCATCCCAACCTCGCTGCATCATTAAGCAGTTTTTCCCCCAAGCCCAAGGTACCGACGACGCAGAGGAAGCGGCGTATTTATTTAAGCAAAAAGCGGTACGCCTAGAAGAATTGGGCGAACATCCCCAGATTCCTGAGGTACTGACACATTTGACTCAAAATCATTACCAGTATTTAGTGCAGGAGTTTATCGAAGGGCAAAATTTAGCCCAAGAACTGGAATCCAAAGGGGCTTTCCAGGAAGACCAGATTCGGCAGATATTGAGAGAAATACTGCCAGTCTTGCAGTTTGTTCATGAAAGTCACTTAATTCACCAAAATATTAAACCCCATAATATTATTCGGTGCACCTCCCCAACTCCCCTACTCGGAGAGGAGGGTAACGGCGAGGAAATAGAAGCAAGACAAAGGCAGTTGATTCTCGTCGATTTTGGCGTTGCTAAGTTGTTCACCGATAAGGTTTTGCCACCCACAGGAACCGCAATTGGCACAGCGGGATATGTCGCCCCAGAACAAGCGTTGGGCAAAGGGATTTTTGCCAGTGACTTATACAGTTTGGGTGTCACTTGCATTCATCTACTCACTCAAACTGACCCATTTGAGTTGTATTCGGTTAGTGAAGGGGCTTGGGCTTGGCGAGATTTCTTGAATACTCCAGTGAGTCAGGAGTTAGGGCAAATCTTCGATAAGATGTTGGAAACTGCTACAAAGCGACGTTATCAAAGTGCAGCAGATGTTCTTGATGACTTGAAGCTTTTAGATAAAGCATCTGAACCTCCTACCCCATTAGCATCAGTACAACCGAGTTTGGATGAAACATCTGAAAGTGATCCAACATCCATCCCATCCGTACAGCCTAATCCCCAACCTGAACTACAAGTTCCAACTACTGTCAAGGCGGTACTAACGCCTCAAACTCAGAATTGGAAATGTGTCCTGACTCTTGGTAGACAACCAGATGGACGTGCCAATTGGTTTTCGGGGGTTACTTGCATTGCCTTCAGTCCTGATGGGCAATATCTCGTCAGTGGCAGTGAGGACTCTTCCATTAGGATATGGGAGCCAAGTACTGGTCAAGAAATCAGTACCCTTCCCGGAGATTCCAACTTTGTTAACTCAATCGCTATCAGTCCCGATGGAGAAGTTCTAGCTAGTGTTGGTGACGACAAAATCAAACTTTGGGAACTGAAGACAGGACAAGAAATCCGCAGTTGGACTGGGCATTCATCCATCATTCGTAGCATCACTTTTAGCCCTAATGGCAAGATACTCGCGAGTGGCGGAAATGACACAATGATTAAGTTATGGAACCCGTACACTGGTGAAGAAATTCGGGCTTTGTCTGGGGGAAGCCTGATTAGAGCCGTCAGCGTTAGCCCAGATGGGCAGTTGCTTGCTAGCGGCGATTGGGACAACAAAATCAAGCTGTGGAACCTGAATACTGGTGAAGAAATCCGCACGTTCACCGGACATTCACATAAAGTTCGTACTGTTAGCTTTAGCCCAGATGGACAGTTACTTGCTAGCGGAAGTAGTGATAAAACCATCAAGATTTGGCAGCTTGAGACAGGAGAATTACTGCATACCCTTACAGGACATACGGGTTGGTTTGCAGGTGTGAATTCAGTTGCCTTTAGTCCTGATGGGCAGATACTCGCGAGTAGCAGTGATGATAAAACGATTAAACTGTGGAACCCCAAGACAGGAGAAGTTATAACTACTCTTTCGGGACACTCCAAGGGAGTCAGTTCTGTTGCCTTCAGTCCAGATGGGTACAGCCTAGCGAGTGGAAGTAGTGATAAAACAATCAAGATTTGGCAGCCAGCTTAATGGGGATAAAACAGTTAAAATATGGCGGTGTGATTAATGCAAAATAGTTTTGAGCCGAAACAGTACGGCTTTGCCCTGCATACCAGCAGCTCTCAATTGGGGGTGGCACTAAGCAATTGTGTTGGGGATAGTCGCAGCCAAACCTGGGATTTGGGGCGCGATATGTCTACCCATTTACATCAATATATAGCTGAGTTTATCAAACCCCAGACTTGGACAGATTTTGCATTTATTGCAGTGGCAAAGGGGCCCGGTAGTTTTACAGGAACTCGTATTGGTGTTGTTACTGCCCGAACTTTAGCACAGCAGTTGGATATTCCTCTATTTGCTGTTTCGACATTAGCCGCTGTGGCTTGGTCACACTTTCCTCAAATCTCTACCCCCCCAACCCCCCTTAGTAAGGGGGGAGTACAAGGCGATGTCATTGCACTGCAAATGCCTGCACAACGGGGACAATTGTTTACGGCGATTTATCAGTTATCGCCATCGGGTTCAACATTGGTGCCGTTGTTTCCAGATACAGTGTTGTCGCCGGAAAAATGGCAACAAACTTTGGGCAGTTGGTCAACTTCCTATCAGTTGATTGAGATTCCTGCTGGTGTTGGATTGGGTGATTCGGTTTCCAGCGTGCTAGAACTTGCCTATTGGGATTGGCAACAGGGAAAGTGTCCTCATTGGTCAGAAGCTTTGCCGTTTTATGGTCAGCATCCGGTTGAGGTTTAGTAACGCAAAATCCTACCTAATATTTTGCAGGGCGAACGGTTTATAATTTCCCCTTGAGACTTTTTTCTCTTAACCAGTTGGATAGGACTTTCGTTAGTTCCTGATTGATTACCTCATACCCCCTCCCGTCAATATGCAAAGTATCGCGAACGTAGTTACGTCGCACTTTGCCATTTTCTGCTAGAAGCGAGTAAGTATCCAAAATCAAAACATTTCTTGCTTTTAGCGAGTACAGGTAAGCATTTACTTCCGATACCGCTTGAGCAATCTCTGGTGACCAAAATGGTTGACGGGTAAGCGGCACCGGGCCAATAGGAAAAATGGTGGTCAAAATCACGGTGGCACCACTATTGGCTGAACGGGCGACGAGCTGTTGAATATTGGCTTTGGAGTTGGTGATAATGGCGGCTTTGCGCTCAGGAAATAAGGGGATTGTTTTCAAGTCGTTAATCCCAACTTGCAAAATGATAATATCTGGCTGCAAGGGCACAACGTGCTTGTCGAAGCGTCCCAATACCTGCGCTGAGGTCTGATTAGTGATGCCTCGATTGACAAAAGAAAAGCCTTTGAGCTGTTTTGGAGCGGGCCACTGAGCTGCTCGCGAGTCGCCAAAGAATACCACGGTTGCTGTGGAAGCGGCAGGAACATTAGGTGGTATGGGGTCGGTACTAAAGGCGCGTAGCCCCAAGGGATCTAAATTCGTTGAGTTCAGTAGCAGATAGTAGTATCTCGCTTGGACAAACAAGAGCGCGTTGAAGACTAGCGATACTACCAAAGCGATGAGACATAATAATAGGGTCACACGAATTAAACGCTCTTGTTTCTGCATTTTAGGGTGGGTAGTCCGTTTGCTATAACTCAAAGAATTTCCCAACTTTTGCATACTATTGGATGCTTTATGAAAGGAAAACAACCGTTTAGCTCTCAGTAGTTTTGGCACTAGCAAAGCTCAGGACTCATGGAGATACTCTACTGGTAGAGTGCTTACTCTAGTGCTGACAGCGTTAGGGTAGTAGACATGATAGCCTGACTTTATGATGATGCTGTAAGAGAAAGTCATGACCCGCCTTGGCAAAAAGCCTACCCGTCACAAATTTTTCTTAAACCCCTACCAAGACGCACGATTTACTTCATGCCCCAAGTGCGATGGCAAAACCAAGCTGAGGAAGTTCCCCCTCTTTATCCATGTCAACCCACTACAGCCAATCGTACTCAACAAAACCTGCCGTTACTGTCCCTACTGCGACCTAATCATTGCTCATCAGGATGAGATTGAGCAACAGCTTGCTTACCTGTTTATGCAGCAACAGCCAGAAATGATTGGTAATGATTATCTAGTCATCGGCACTCTGGATAAGGCTGACTGGCGACGCAGTATGAAGAAGCCCTTGACTTTTGAAGAAATGCGAGATTGTCTTTATGATTTTAAGAAAGTGATGAGCTTTGAACCAGCTCGGTATACCTGGGTTAAGGATGATTCTAAGTAAATTGAATTGAGCGATCGCATTTTGTATGCTACCTCAACACTCCTTTTTGTATTCACCTGAATGAATGCTGCGATACTCAATCTATTCCAAGTTATGGAACTTTCCATCAGGACTGTAGGTCAAGAGTTGAGTGAGTTGCATTTACAAAATGCTCAGTCGTAATAGTGGCTGGGCAACGATTAATAACGATTAATCGCGGCTATCAGGTCTTTGTCAACTCAACTCACCTATAAAACTCTGTAATTGTACGAGATTCTTGGGAGTGTCAGCCATGAAAAAGATATTCTTTCTTGCTACAAGTTTATTAGTTTTAAATACTAATGCTGCTAATGCCTGTAGTTGCCTCATAACTACACCTGAACAAAGTTTTAAAAACGCTAATGCTGTTTTTGCGGGAAAAGTCATTAATGTTGTTCAGCCAAATGGTAGGGGAGGTGGAGCTCCAAGTCCTTCTATGAATGGGGTTAAAGTTATATTTGAAGTTTCAAAAGTTTGGAAAGGAACACCCACTCAACAACTAGTTATCACAACACCAGATTCCAGCGCCAGTTGCGGATACAACTTTGAAAAAGGGCAAAACTACCTAGTTTATGCCTCTACTCAAGACAATCAATTGCAAACTGGGTTATGTAGTGGAACAAAAACGCTGTCCACTGCACAAGCTGATTTAAGCGTTTTGGGCAGCGGAAAAACCCCAGCTCCTCAAAACTCAAACGCCTCTCAGCAATTGCAGCGAAGCAAACAATTGTGGGCAAAGCAAAAAATCTCCAACTACCGCTTTACGTTGCGCCGGAGTTGTTTTTGTCTACCCAAAGCCACCGAACCCGTGACGATTGCAGTCCGTAGGGGTAAAGTGACTTCACTTGTTGCTGCCAGTAATGGACAGCCAGCTAATCCGGAGTACTTCGAGCAATACAATTCGATCCCGAAGCTTTTTGATATCATACAGGATGCGATCGCAAAAAAAGCACATCGTATTTCAGTCACTTATCACCCTACGCTAGGCTACCCCACGCAAATCAACATCGATTATGACAAGCAAATGGCGGATGAAGAACTATCTCTCAGTGTCAATAAACTAGACGTTATCAAATAGGAATAATAATGGGTAAATAGGTATCAATCAAACAATACCTATTGCCCGTTCTCTTGCTTTATAGTACGATGCAACCTGCGATGCACTCAGTCAGGTCTACTCATCTAACTACATTAGTTAAATCTTGACCAAATTCGCTCCAAAGCCAACGAGTAGTGGCCGCCTTTTCTTCCAAACGACTGCGTTCTAGAGTGGTTTGAACCAAAGGTATCGCTAGTCCCGGTAATACTTGTGAAATGCCAATACGTTTGCTGCCACCATCAGCAATAGCAAAGGCAGTTACAGCCACATTGTTAACATCAATAACCCAGTATTCCTGCATTCCCATGCTCTCGTAAAGCATCCGTTTTTCCCCTAACTCTGTACTAGGAGACAACGGCGTCAGTTCTACTACTAATGTAGGAGGCGCACACTTGTCCAAATCCACTGAAGAGTTGCCGCGAGGAGGAGAGTTTTCCAGAGAATTCAGGTAGAAAGCTAAATCTGGCTGACATTCTTGCAATTCATCTTTTCTAAAACTGCAACGGTGCAATCCCCTCATCGGAATTCCTTGGCGAGCGCAAAAGATACTGACGAGAGTATCAAGAATTGAAGAGTCTTCAGCATGATTGATACCGAGAAATGTCATTTCTATCCGTGTTTTACCTCGGTCATAGTAAGCTTTACCGGTTTCATAGGCTGAGTCGTAGGCGAGTGCAATGAATTCTTCCCAAGTTATATTGACCCAAGTATTTGGGGTGAAGTTTGGTAACTGAGTTGAAGATGTAATCATAGCAGGCAGCAAGGTCAGCATTCGCACAGCTTTCCCGTAGGGTAGTGCATGGCGTAAGCCCTGTTGCTCTTAATTTTTGCAGGGCGTGATATTAGCAAAGTGTTAGCCTATCATGTCCTTGAGCTGATTTCGTCAGTAATTTAGGAACAGGGTAGTTTTAGCAGTCCACTGCTGTTGGTTATCCTACGCTTGCTCCTGAAGATAGGTTAAAATTTCCTGCGTTCCTTGCTTAACAATCTCAGGTGGTAGCGAAGTCAGGGGATTGTTGTCGATGTCTAACTGTGTCAAATGGGTCAGCTTACTGATTACAGGAGGTAGCACCGTCAATCGATTGCTGTAGAGGGCTAACTTTGTCAGATTGGTTAACCTACCGATTTCAGGGGGTAGCTCTGTCAGTTGATTGCTGTCGAGGGATAGTCTTGTCAGATTAGTCAGGTTACCTATTTCAGAGGGTAACGTTGCCAGTTGATTGTTGCCAAGGTATAACCATGTCAGATTAGTTAGGTTACCTATTTCTTGAGGCAACCCCATAAGTTGATTGTTGTTCAGGGAGAGATTGCTCAGATTGGTCAGATTACCGATTTCAGGAGGTAATACCGTCAGTTGGTTGCTGTCGAGGGAGAGATTGCTCAGATTAGTCAGATTACCGATTTCAGGAGGTAGTACCGTCAGTTGGTTGCTGTCAAGGGAGAGATTGCTCAGATGAGTGAGCTTGCCAATTGCCGCCGGAAGCGCCGTTAGTTGGTTGCTATCGAGAGAGAGATTACTCAGATGAGTGAGCTTGCCAATTTCAGCAGGCAGCACCATCAGTTGATTGCTATCGAGAGAGAGATTACTCAGATTGGTCAAATTACCAATTTCAGCAGGCAGCATCGTTAGTTGGTTGCCACTAATGTCTAGCTCTGTGAGGTTGGTGAGAGTCCCAATTTCAGCAGGCAGCGTCGTTAGTTGATTACCATAAAGAGATAGCTTGGTCAAATGGATAAGCTGACCAATTTCAGGAGGCAATGCCGTCAGTTGATTCTTACTGAGGTCAAGAGTCGTTACTTCATCTTTGGTCGCTTGTTCAATCGTTGCGAGTAATTCTTCGTTTGTCATTAGTAAACCTCACGATGGGCGCTCGTTCTACTCGGCAATGAGTAGTGTGGAAATAGGAGCGCTGAGTACCCATCGTAAGGTCATGATAAGAATTGAGCGAGTGCGGATTCCTTGTATTGCACTTAATAGAAAACCGCAATAGCAAGTTCGTCAAGTGTCTTGAAAGGAAACACAATGAAAGGAGCTTGAGTACAGAAGTAGCAACGCGAAAAATTCATCAACTTTTCATCACTACTTCACCTCAAACTCACCCAAAAGTCGCTGGTTGAGGAAAGACTGTTACTGTAGATGCACCTGATCTTTTGCAGTAGTAAATGCACCCATCTGTCCTAGTGGCAGATGTTCCCTGATTGACGAGTTAGAATCCACTCGTGTTGTTAAAACGCAGATGCACGCTTTTGATCGAGAATAGATGCATCCTCAGCAAAGAAATTATTCTAATCGATCCCTTGGAAGATTGTCTCCTTCCGGGAGAAGAATTTTTGGGAGTGGGGGAGTGGGGGAGTGGGGGAGCTGGGGAGCTGGGGGAGAATTTCTAGTGATGGGCTATTTCTGCCAAGCTGCACTAGTGTCGCCTTTTCGAGAAGGCTTGACTCAATCCAGGTAAAATACCATTGCTCCTCTGGCAGCATTAGCATAATAGCAGACAGCCAAAGATGCCTTTGTAATGGAACTGTTTACCATAGGTCACTCCAACCACAGTATTGAAGCCTTTATTTCATTGCTCCAGCAGCATGGAATTACTGCTGTTGCTGATGTGCGATCGCATCCTTACAGCCGCTACTTACCTCATTTTAGTCAATCCCCCTTAAAAACAGCACTGTTAAATGCTGAAATTAAGTATGTGTTCCTCGGCAAAGAGTTAGGGGCTAGACCCGCTGATTCAAGCTGCTATGTTAATGGGAAAGCATTATATGAAAAGATTGCAGCGACTGAACTTTTTTCACAGGGAATTCAGCGGTTACTAAAAGGGGGAGAGCAGTACAACATTGCTCTCATGTGTGCTGAACAAGACCCGATTGATTGTCACCGAACAATTTTAGTTTGTCAACATCTGAGAGAATTGAATTTAGGAATTAATCATGTTTTAAAAAATGGTGAATTAGAATCTCATGAACATCTAGAAGATAGACTGCTTACCTTGCACGGATTGAATCAGTCAGAACTATCTAAACCAAAACCAATACAGCTTTCCCTTTTCGATGAGCCACCAGTAGAGAAGCCAATTCCTGCTCAACGAACACGAGAGGATTGTCTTAAAGAAGCTTACCAAAAACAAGGTGAGCAGATTGCATATGTAGAAAAAAGTAGCAATTAATCATGAAGGATAAACTTAATCTCTTTACGATTGGTTTTACTAAAAAGAATGCAAAACAATTTTTTGAATTGTTAAAAACTACTGGAGTTAAGCGAATTATCGATACAAGACTCAATAACACATCTCAGTTAGCCGGATTTAGCAAGCAACCTGACTTAGCATACTTTTTACAGCAAATTGGTGGTATTGAATACGTACATCTTCTGGATTTAGCCCCCACGAAAGAGATACTTGATGGTTATAAGAAAAAAGGTGGGGATTGGCAAACCTATGAAAAACAGTTTTTACAATTGATTAGCGATCGCAAAATCGAGCAGAAAGTCTCACCCGACTTATTAGACGGTGGTTGCTTGTTGTGTAGTGAAGCAACCCCACATCATTGTCATCGCCGTTTGGTTGCAGAATATCTGAGTCAAAAACTGGGAACTATAACAATACATCACCTCTAACTCATGACCCAGCATGACTCAGATTATTTGCCTCGCCAACTCCTGGAAGCATGGCGACAGGTGCATCGCCGGAATCAACTCGCTCAAAGGTCAATGGATTCGTCCCGTATCTGAGTTGCCTGATGGCCGCATTCCTAAAGAGATGCGATTGATTGGGGGGACAGAACCGGCTTTACTGGATGTTTTGGATATTCCGCTTGCTAAAACCGGGCCAGATTTTGGTTTTGAATGCGAAAATCTATCGGTATTGCCGGGACAATGGCGACGAGTGGGAAAAGTGCCGCCTGGATTTCTCAACAAGTATTGTCACGACGAAGAATATATTCTCCACAATGAGCTTCGTTATGTAACAGTGAGTTATTTGCAGTCACTACCGATATCTCAACGACACACTCTGCAACTGGTTAAAGCGGTGGCATTTTCAGTCAGGAGTACAGGCCAGCGATTTGAGGGGGGTGAAAAATGGGAAGGTTCACTCGTCACAGCGAATGGACAACGATTGACAGCAATGATTACTGACCCAGTTTTTATCCGGCGTTTGGAGTTGGGACATCATCCTCAAAGTCCCTGTTTGGTAACAGTTAGCTTGAGTATGCCTTGGCGACCTCGTGATTGGGAAGGCGATGACCCTTGCTGGAAGCTAATCGCGGCTGTTGTGGAATTACCAGAAGCAGCGAGTAGCCAGATGGATGATGACTTGCCATTTTGAAGTGTAGAAGATGCGATCGCGCATTTTGGCAAATCGTCTCTGATAGGATGAGCGGATATGCGATCGCTTCAGCAGTTCAATTGGCAGTATTTCTAGTTATGAGATGCGGCAGCGCTTAGGCTGGATGGGTAATGGAGGAGAGAGATGCGATCAATAGAGATAGGGAGCTGTTGCCCAATTGACTGACAAAACTCAAGAGTGCCTTCCGGCAGTCAGCTTTCTAAATTGATTTTGCTTTTCAAGCCTGTTACTTTGTCCAGATTCCAGGGAATTTTAAGAGTAAGTCCTTTGAAATTGGTCATTCGAGTCAGGAGTATCCATTTTAAGTTTTTGGATTAAATTGAGCGATCGCACTAGTAATTCAGTTGCGGGGGTACTTCTAATGATCGAATGGGACAGTGGCTAGGGCTAGATGGGTAACTAGGGTGTTGCGAAGATGGATGCTAACGAACTTTTGAAACGTTACGCAGAGGGCAGAAAGCGTTTTTACAGGCTCGACCTAGTCGGTGTCCAACTAAGGGGGGCAACTCTACAGTGGGTTGGTCTGACTGGCTCCGACTTGACTGGAGCTGACTTGGGTGAAGCTGATCTCACTGGGACAAGCCTACGAAGGGCAAAGTTGAGTCGAGCTAATCTGAGTGGAGCCATTCTGAGAAAAGCCAAGCTAGATAGGGCAGTCTTAATTGACGCAGACTTGACTAGTGCAGACCTGAGTGGCGTAGACCTCAGTGGAGCCAATCTGAGTGGAGCCATCCTTAGGAATGCTGACCTCACTAATGCAACCCTGAGACAAGCCAATTTTAGCAGAGCTAACTTAAGCGGAGCCATTCTGAGAAAAGCCAAGCTAGATAGGGTAGTCTTAATTGACGTAGACTTGACTAGTGCAGACCTGAGTGGTGTAGAACTGAGCGGAGCCAACATGAGTGCCGCAGTTCTGAGTGGAGCGAACTTGTGTTATGCAAAGCTGTGGTCTGCAAACTTGAGTCGAGCCGACTTGAGTAACGCCAACCTGAGCGGGGCAGATTTGAGCCGCTCAAACCTGAGTAATGCCAACCTGAGCAGCATCACTCTGGGTAGGGCAGACCTGAATGGAGCTAACCTGAGTGAAACAAATCTGAGAGGTAAAAATCTGTTTGCAGCCAGTCTGGGTGGGGCAAACCTAAGTGGGGCAGACCTGAGTGATACAGACCTGAGTGGAGCAGACCTGTTTAACTCGCAGTTAACAGGGACACAATTGAGTGGGGCAAACTTGAGTGAGGCAGACCTGAGAAGAGCAAACTTAAGTGAGGCAGACTTGAGCGGGGCAAATCTATGTGAAGCAGACCTAACAGGAGCAAACCTGAGTGGGGCAAACCTAAGTGAGGCAAATCTGAGCGGAGCCAAACTGCGTTGGGCAAACCTGGAACAGACCATCTTGGCTGGTACAGATCTGCGGGGAGCAATCACGCCAGGAAAGAAAACAAGACAGTACGAACAGACATATATAGACTGGACTATCCCACTGAGACACTTACAGTCTGACTTCATAAGACGACTGAAGTCTGGTTCAGCAAGTTTACTTCATTGTCTAATCACGGGATACCACAGCGAAGTGACAGTAATCTCAGGCGAGGAATTAAGACAACTTCGAGAGTTCTGCTGGCGGATGGCTGATAAGTATAAGAGAAGTTCTCAATCCACAGTTCGAGATGACTTCATAAACAACTTGAAGGGTAAATTGGCAGAAGAAGTTGTAGCAAGACGGCTAGGGAATCTTGTTACCCCGGTTGACTACACAGAAAGAGTAGGCGGCGATGGCAAAGTTGACTTTACTCTAACTGCTAACCCAACTATTGGCATACAGGTCAAAGCCCGTCACGGAGAAATTGATACAGTCTGGTGGCGCATCAGCCCAGAGGAAGTGAAGAAAAATGCAGCTTTGGTCTGCGTTTTGATTCAAGAAGGAGTTGACGAGGCGCAACCTGAATACAACCTAATACTGGCTGGCTTTCTGCAAACTGACCTAATAAAGGATGGTCAAACCGAATTCGGGATAACAGAATTGCTATACGGTGGAGGGTTACGAAGCTATCTAGAATCTCTACAACCTGTTGATACGTCCAACCGTGAAAAAGCTGAAGCTTACTATCACCGAGGTATAGACCATTATTGCCAAGGAAACATATACAAAGCGATTGAGAATCTCAACCAGGCACTACTACTCAATGCCAACCATGCCAGTGCATACTCTTGGCGGGGTCGTGCCCTCACTAGGCTTGGAAACTACAGGGGGGCTATTGAAGATTACACCCAAGCCATTCGTCTCAACCCCGATGAGCCTTTTAGTTACAAAATAAGAGGTATTGTCCGCCGTAAAATTGGAGATACAGAGGGAGCCATATCAGATTGTCAGAACGCAGTAAATCTTTATGAAGAAATGCTGGAATTAGAAATAATACAAGAGGAAGATGAGGAATACCTGAATCATTTAGAAGTTTTGGAAATTCTCCAGGAACTTCAGCAATAGCTAAACCTCATCACTCTATAAATAGAATTATGCTTGTGCTTCCAAGTGAGTGAAAATTGAAGTGATTGCTCCCACCTCCTGAAAATATGCAAAACAGAGATTGAAAGTAGTTAGTAAAGTAAGCATTAACACTTTGCTAGCGAGTAATAGGCATATACCTTATACTGTCCCGATACTCGTCATCCTCTGAAGTTGCCGCAATCAGAATCAACTCCTCAATCGTATCACCTATACCCATATTGGCATTCATGATAAAAATTCCTGGCACATGACGACCTTGAGATATATGGTCGGTTAGGTGTGGTGGCATTGATGTGCGATTATTTGTTATTAACACAAAACCATGCTCCTCACACCAGATGAGAATAT
>JBFLZA010000176.1:0-13987 GCA_040756535.1 Cyanobacteriota bacterium | reverse complement strand
GCGTTCTGCATAATCCGCTGATTAACTTTCGTGACTTTTGCCAACGGGATTGGTTGGCGGAGGAACATAGCCAACCCGCCTTATATCCCACGCTTAAAAGTCGTGGGTTTTACGGCGCTGTCTATAACCCCACATTCCTTGGCAGCACAATTACCTACCTGAAGTTAGAGGATATAAGGAGCGAACTGGAAGCAAGATGGGTAGTGAACATTACCCATACTGTGATATGAAAACTGAAAAATCCAACGATACCGTTCAAAAACCTGCTTTTCAGTATGCGCTCAGCGTTTCAATTGGAGTTTTGGTAATTCTCCTTTTAGCTACAATTGCTTATTTCGGAGTTTTCCAAAATCAAATATTGTAATACCAATCAGAAATGAGGTTGGGTAAAATAAAGCCCTGCTTCAAGCTGCTTTTTAGAGGTGGTTATTCTACTCAGCTTCATTTCCGTTTGGTATGACATACTTCCCAGTTTAAGGTTAAAACATCGGTGACTAACACTCAAGAAAGAGTTTTCGTTGGGACTCAAGCGTTGCATTGGGATACTGAAATTTTGCTCTTTTAACTCAATGGAGTCGCCCAAATGCTGACGCGACGCTCATTCTTCGCTAACGCTGCGCTATCGTTCCGACGCTCGTACCTCGCTAACGCTGCGCTATCGCTAACTCTCTTACAAGCCTTTGTATGTTTCTTTCATCTATAAACAGGCGCGAAAAGGTTCGTGGGAGGTTCTCAATCTACATTTGTCGGTTGGATGAGCTGCCCGTGTTGGCGATACCAAGTTTGAAGTGCCAACTGATGTACCTCTCGCCAAGAACACCTGTTTAATCTAGCAATGTGAGCACAATCTTCGTATTCGGGTTGCACGTTGATAATGGTTTTTTGAGGAGAGTTATTGCTCCAAGCAACTTTTACACGAATCTCGCCATACTCAGTCTGCACTCGCTGAATTTCCCTGGGTAAAATTGCTCGTTGCTGGGTTAAGCGTCGGATTCCTAAAGTTGTAGTTTCCCGGAATAAAACTGCTTCACAAGCCTCAATATCTTGGGTATGGCAGATTACCGTCAGCAAAACCCCAGGGCGAGACTTTTTCATACCGATCGCTTGTGTGAAAACATCTACAGCACCCGCATTAAACAGCGCCTCAAACACATAACCAATGGCTTGAGGGTTTAAGTCATCAATTTGAGTTTCTAGCACTGAGATGGCTTCTAGGGTTGAAGCTTGAAGGTTAGAAGGTTGCAGGTGAGCCTGGGTTGAACGTTGCAGGTTTGAAGGTTGCAGGTTGTCTTCCCAACTGTTAACTTGGGCTACGCCCCGCTGCGCTAACAACTTTTCAACCTTCAACTCTTCTGAGGATTCCCCAATCCAAAGCCGCAGGATGTTGGGAATCGGTAACTGGAGCGAACCGGCCCCAAGACCAACTTTCTGGATGGACATGGGAGGAGGGGAACCAAAGCGGGTAGAGAGAGTGACAGCAAGAGCCGCCCCTGTCGGCGTTACCAATTCCCGATCAATGCCATTACTGTAAACTGGCACTTGGCGCGATTCCCACAACTTCAGCACAGCAGGCACCGGCACGGGTAATCGACCGTGAGCTGCCCACACTGTTCCGCCTCCCGTAGGGAGAACCGAACAGTAAAGTTGATCAATTCCTAACCAATCTAACCCCAAACAAGTGCCCACAATGTCTACAATGGCATCAGTGGCACCAACTTCATGGAAATGAACGTCATCGGGTGCAATACCATGTACCGCCCCTTCTGCCTCTGCTAGCTTACGGAAGACAGCAAGGCTCCACTGTGTCACTCGTGGCGGTAACCCGGCAGATAAAATCAATTGCTCAATTTCCGGTAGGTGTCGTGTTGGGACATGGCTAGAGGCATGAGGGTCTTGAGGCTTCTGGTGTTCGGAATCTGAAGTGAGACTTAAGGTGCGATCGCTCCTGTGAGCGCCTTCGTTATTATGAGTGTGAGGATGCCCGTGGTCAGGCGGGTGATGATGAGCGCCTTCGTGGTCATGAGTGTGAAGATGTTCGTGGTCATGCTGGTGTTTGCGATCGCTTTGAGCTGATGCAAGTAAGTCCACATGAACTTTTGTGGCTAACTGACCGTTGTGATGAACGTTTTCGACCCGTAACTGATACTCCTGCTCAATACCCAGTCTTTTGAGTTGTTCGATTAGATACTCCAAAGGCACACCTGCTGCCACAAGTGCCCCCAAGCACATATCACCGGCAATTCCTGTCGGACAATCCAGGTACGCTAGCTTTGCCATGTTTTTGATTTAAGTAGTGAGTAAACTCCTCATTGAGGACTGTTAACTTTTATGATTTGACCGTTGAGAGAATTTGAACTTTAATGGCGACTGTTTATACTGTCCATCCGGAAAATCCCCAAATACGACGAATAGAGGAAATTAAGGACGCCCTGCAAGATGGTGCGGTGATGCTATACCCCACTGACACTGTCTATGCCATTGGTTGCGACCTGAATGTAAAGTCAGCAGTAGAACGTGTGAGGCGTCTAAAGCAACTATCTAATGATAAGCCCCTGACGTTTCTATGTTCTTCGCTGTCCAATATTGCCCAATATGCCCATGTGAGTGACCCCGCTTACCGCATTATGAGGAGCCTGATTCCAGGACCATACACGTTCTTGCTACCCGCGACAAAGTTAGTACCCCGACTGGTAATGAATCCCAAGCGCAGAACAAGCGGCATCCGAGTTCCGGATCATCCAGTTTGTCAAGCGCTGCTCTCGGCATTGGGAAATCCCATTATTTCTACTTCGGCACATCTACCCGATGAGGATGGCAAAACCCCAGCTATCCATCTGGAACGGGCAAGACTATTCGACGAGTTCGATAGTGTGGTGGACATCATTGTGGATAACGGCGAACAACTAGGGTTTCAAGTGTCCACGATTGTCGATATGACAAGTTCGGAACCTGTCATCGTGCGGAAGGGTCTGGGATGGGAGGCAGCTACGGCTTGGGCGTCACTGGTCGGTTGATAAAGGACGTAGAGAGTAGAGAGTAGAGCGGGTCTCGCCTTGAGTTCAAGGCTCTATTTATCGCACAAACTACATACTACAAGCGACAAAAATTCGTTTCGCACCAGGGTCTTGATATCAAACCAGTTTGTCAATCGTCTACTCAAGCGGCTGGAAAATTTCCTTTAGGAGACTAGGGGAAAATCGCTTGAAAACATGTCTGGCAAATGATTACAGCGATAGACACTGCCGTTTCATCGCTGCTGTTGTGAGCGGTCAAACAGTGACCTCTTGCCTAGTGACACAAGAACGACCCAAGGACTCAGGGTAGCAGCCTACATTCGTAATTGTAGAGAGCGACAGAGGGTGAACTTGTCAAGGACGCCTTTGAAACACACTCCCTCTGTTGAGTGTCGCTGCAATTGATAACTCTAGTCTTTAGGGGCAATACCATGAACGTTAAAACGGCTAACTCTATCAACCACAATTCTGAAACTCACCTGGACGCTCCGGAAATTCTTCCAGCAACTGAATCTCAGACGCTGAGTGAGGTGCTAATGGAGGAACTGAAAGTTGACACGGGATTGGAATCTCGTCGTGCTCAGGCGGTAGTCAACCGGATTGCACAGGAGGTAGAACGGATTTGCCGCAAGAGCGATCGCATTCAAACCTCTGGTCAAGTTCGCTCTTGGCAACTAACACTGGCTCGCCATCGGCTACAAAAATGTCTATCGTACTACAAACTGGGGTCAAAGCAAGGCCGTGTGGAATTGCACAGCAACCTCAGCGTGATGATTTATCGTCATGTGGCATCTTCTCAATCTCAATTGAGTTTTTCGGCTAGATACAACTTGATTGAGGACTTTTTGCAAGACTTCTATGCCGAGTCTCTCAAAGCCTTCCGCCGGGAAAATGAGGTGGATGCCGACTACACCCCCCGTACCCAGCTTGAACTAGCAGAGTACATGGCTTTTACCGAGCAATATGCCAAGCGGCGCATCCAATTGCCCAATCGCAATAGTCAGCAATTGATTGTACTCAGGGCGCAGAGTTTTGCCAAGCGTCAGCCTAGCGAAACGCCCCTGGATATCGAACAGGCGGTTGAGTTTGCCAAAAGTGAGGAAGCTCAAGAGCAAGGTCGCTCTCCTGCCATGCAGCAAGTGAGAATGCGTCTGATTTCGGAAACCACTGACCCCAGTGAGGCAGTCTTGCGCGATCGCGTGCTTTCCGAACTGCTAAAATACCTGGAATCTCAAGGTCACTCCGATTGTGCGGATTACTTGGTTTTAAAGATGCAAGACCTTGCTGCACCGGATATTGATAACATCCTGGGTTTGACTCCCAGAGAACGGGACTACCTGCAACAGCGGTTTAAGTACCATGTTGAAAAGTTCTCTCGCTCTTCCCACTGGAAGCTCGTCCACCAATGGCTAGGGGCAGACCTTGACCAAAAACTGGGAATGTCTTCTGATCGCTGGGAAGGCTTTGTGGGGCAACTCAACGAGCAACAACAGCAACTGCTGTCACTCAAACAAGCTCAAAAGAGTGACCAAGAGATTGCCAAAGCAATAGGTTGCACACCCAAACAGGTGCAAAAGCGCTGGACTGCTCTGTTAGAGCTGGCTTGGAAGGCTCGTAATACCGCTGCCGATAGTGAGGTGTAAAGAGTGAGCAAGCATCAGTTGCAGGTTAAGAGTTGAACCTTAGCAATTCGGTTATACTGAACACTTATCTCTTAACCCTTGCTCACTTCTTACATCCCACAACAAACCTAGTGGCATTGCTTTCACTAAAGAATTTCGCCAAAGCTATACAGAACCCATCCAATTATTTAGCGCTTGCCGCTTACAACAAAAGTCTCAACGTTTTAGGAGTAATGTTGACTGAACCCAAGCCAAAAATAAGGAATTGGCGGTAGATAAAAGCTTCTCCTAGCGAGTAACTTCAAAAGAGCCAAGGGCGACTAACTTTTGCTAAGGTATGGTTAACAATTAAAAACAATAAGCGCCTACCTCATCTAGGCTCACAAACTCTCTCGATTGAAGGTAGTATCTCCTCAAGCAACGCACACCAATTACAGCAGGCAATTATGGCGGTCAACATGGCTCAAAGTTCGGCTTTACTCCAGATAGCAGCACAAGATAAACAAGCGCTCAGGCAAGTTTGGGAGAACATTCAGCCGGATAGTTGCCCGTATTCCTACAACTTCCACATGCACACCATTTACTCAGATGGGCAGCTTAAGCCAGAGGATTTGATCAATCAAGCGATCGCGCTCGGGCTCAAAGGTCTAGCTATCACCGATCACCACACTGTCGGGGGTTATCAAATCGCCCAGAACTGCCTAGAATACTTGCACAAGCAATCATCTCTCTCCACACCATTTCCTCAGCTCTGGACTGGCGTTGAAGTTAATGCTGACCTTTTGGGAACTGATGTTCATATTCTGGGCTATGCTTTCGATCCAAAGCATCCCGGTATGGAGCCATACATTCAGGGCAAAGCACCGCAACAAAGCAATGTTCAGGCAGGAACTGTGATTGAGGCTATTCAGCAGGCAGGAGGTTTAGCTATTTTGGCTCACCCAGCCCGTTACCGACGCCCAGCAGAAGAATTAATTCGTGCAGCTGCGGGCTTAGGTATTGATGGGGTTGAAACCTACTACGCTTACAACAACCCTAACCCCTGGAAGCCCAGCCCAAACCAAACACAGCTCGTGAAACAACTGAGCGATGCTTACAATTTGCTCAACACCTGTGGCACGGATAGTCATGGTACGAATTTGCTACTGCGTCGAGGATAAGCGAGGAGCATCTGAGGCATATCACTTTCATATTGAATACTTATCGTTAAAATAGACGCTCCAAATGTGGAGAGTTTTTATGCTGACTACTGAAACGGAATTAGTATCAGAGTATCGTTTATCAAAAAGCGATCGCTGATTGAGATATCTCCGTCCTATAGCAAATTCCAAGGATCTATCCAGTCTATCCAGATTTTGCACAACAAGGAGTAATGCGCCTCATCGTCCTGGTTTTTGTGCTTTTTATAATCTGCTTTAGCGGCAATTCACAATTGCTGCAGATATTGCTATGTTTTTAATTAACCTTTAATCCAGTAAAAATACTCTTATATATAAGTCTTAAGAAAGATAATTTTTTTTAAGACTTACTTAAAAAATATAAGGATATGGTTATCCCAATTTTTTACGTGTCTAGAGAATGTTGTCTGGGGAGAAAAAGTCACTTCCCGATTTCATCGCTATTAGCTAATAGGAAACTTTCATCACTAGTATGACGATGCGTTGGCTACGCAGTAGAAGAGTTTGGCTGTTTGCACTCGGCGGAATTCTTTGCTTTGTGTTGAGCAGTATCTTACCTGTAAGAGAGGGTTTTTTTTCTATAAAAAACTGGCTCATAACACTCGGTCCCTGGGCAATGCCTGCCTTCGTTTTAATTTACCTGTTGGCAACTATCTTAGGCCTACCGAATATCCTACTTATTCTCATTGCAGGTACATTGTTTGATCTGGTGATAGGAGTTATTTTAGTTTCGATCGCTGATACGCTCGGTGCGATTGCCTGCTTTCTCATTGGTCGCACTGTCGCCCGTAAACCGATCAAACGCTGGATGAGAAAACATCAAAACTTAGCGCAACTTGACCGTGCCATTGGTCACAAAGGATGGAAAATACTACTACTTACTCGTCTCTCACCACTTTTGCCATCGAACGTTCTTAACTACGGCTTTAGCTGTACCAAGGTCAATTTCTGGCAGTATTGCTTCTTCTCCTGGCTAGGGATGCTACCTGTGATTATTTTATATGTATACCTAGCTCAGTTCGGCACTTTTGTGTTTAGTGACAAGCTCACTCCCTCTAAACTAGCGCTACAAACTCTAGGATTCTTGATAACGATTGGCACTGCCCTTTATACGACCCGATTGGCACGCAAAGCTCTCAGTGGAGATGACCCGCTTGAGAAGTCAACTCAGAAATCACCTAAAGGCTAATGCGAACAATAAGCAGGTGGACAAGCAGGTGGACGTAAATAAACCCCACACTCTCCAAGTCGGATTTTTTCAAAAAACTCGACTTCAAGGACTCCTGCGAGTTTTAGGTTTAATTGTGCTTACCTGCTTATTGACAACAAGAATGGACGTGAAGTGAACTGATACGATGGCAACTGCTCGCCATATTCCTGCTCGATACTCTGAGTCTCATCTAGCTTGGGGTCGGTTCGTGTTAAGATACATGTCAATTCTGAAAACTGTGTTGGAAAGGTAGATTTAAACATGGAAGCCGCACTGTTGTTAGCCAAACTGCCGGAAGCTTATTCCATCTTTGACCCGTTAGTAGACGTTCTCCCTGTTATCCCTGTCTTCTTCTTGCTGCTGGCCTTCGTCTGGCAAGCTGCTGTGGGTTTCAGGTAAAAAAAATTCTAAGGTTCAAATTTTAAAAGGGGCACTCCTCGTGGGTGCCTTTTTTAAGCTGTTCGGCATTTAACTAAAGGGAAAAGGGAAGCTGAGATCTTACACCCGTTGTATTAGGGCTTATGTAGGGTGGGTTAGGCGGTAGCTGTAACCCACCCTACATAAGCTGGTGCGTTACGCTTCGCTAACACACCCTGCAATGAGTCAACTTTGTCGGTTGGGTTAAGGAACGCAGGCGTAGCCTTCTCGTAGAGTAATCTAACTCTAAGGTTTGTCTAAGCAAGCCTTTCCCCCTTTACCTTTCCCCTTTCCCCCTTTCCTACCCTCGTCCTGCGATCGCTTTTTGAAAAGCAGGTCGTTCAGTCATCCGTTTGGTATAGTCTACAACGGCTGGGTATTCGCTCAGGTCAAGCTGTAGCATCATCGGGATATAAGCCAATATTGACCCAACTGCCACATCAGCGACAGTGAACTCATCTCCCATCAAAAACGGCTGCTTTTCCAGAATTTGATTTAGCGCCGTCATCAACTTAGGCATTTCCCGTTCCCGATTGGCTTCCACAAAAATTCCTGGCCCCAATGTGGCATTGCCGAAGATAATCCATTGGTTAATTTTTGCTTGTTCTTCGGGAGAGGACGGTAGATTGCCGTATTTTTGAGCTACATAAAACAAAATCGCTCCCGACTCCCACAGATGAAAGTCTCCATCCACAATTGCTGGAACTTTCCCTATGGGGTTAATCGCGAGATATTCGGGTTGCCGATGTTCACCGGCTTGCATATCCAGCAAGACAAATTCGTAGGGAACGCCCAGTTCTTCGAGATACCACTGGACAATTGAAGCCCGACTCCGGGCACCACCATAAAGTTTCAGCATGGAATTAGGAATTTATAGAACCTTGTGAGTGTATTCGTGCTGCTTCACATCATCTTCCCGGCGCACAACTCGTGTCTGATTGAGTACCCGCTTGCGTTCGGTGGAGTAGTTGAAGTCATTGCGCGTTGTGCCAAGAGGAATATGAGACTGCGCTTCTTGACGACTCTGGAAGGTGCGTGCTGCTGCGATCGCACGTTCGACAAAATCATCACAAAACTGCGCTTGGGCGGGAAATTCACTGGGCTTTTGCAGCGTTCCGTCTAAGCCTAACTCACCCAACGTTGTTCCACAAGCGATCGCATAGGATGTGGGAATTCCCTTGAGAATGGCTTCTAAAGCCGCTGAAGGAATGGGTTCGATGACTTTGACTTCGTGTACTTCACCATCTTCTTTGAGGTAGCAGGTGGCTAAACCAACCACCAGATAGCTATCTGTTGAGACATCTGGAGACTGAGCTAAGGATGTTGCAGCTGCCATAGGACTATTTTGTGTTAAAACAATCAAGATACCCAAATATTCTTTCCAGAAGAGTAAACTTCTTGCAAAAGTTAAAGCCAAATCCTTCTCATTCCGCCTGTAGTAAGGAGGGAAGCCAGAAAAATCATCAGTCTCCCTCCCCTGTATAAGGGGTGGGTTAGGGTGGGGTTTCAGGATTTTCGCAATGGGTCTACTCATTCATTATTTCGCCACAGGGGGCGAAGGCAAATATTGCCTTCTCTAAGTATTAATAACTAGAGACTAAGCAAAATCAGGGGCTTCGGTTGCATTCTACCAGCATCTACCTGGCCAAGGGGAGAGTGAGAGGAGCCGCGCTTCGTTGTGCCAATTCCACAAGTCTCACACGGAAGAGGCGTTTACCCAACGCAAGGAAGAGGTAAAGGGTGTTGCATTTCGTTATTTTTCAGGAAAGGACTATAGCGGTGTTGTAGAGTTCTTAAGAACATCCAAAATGGATTGGAGAGTCCGGGTGGTAGTTAGAGGCGGCTCAAGACGCCTAAGTAAGTGACACACTAAGACCGACCAGCAGGGTGCTGCACGCCGTAATGTTGATTTTAGATAGGCCGCAGGTACTGTTGAGGAAGATATGAACGCTCAAGCTTTTGTAAATTGGCAAGACCAAAATAGACAGTGGTTCCCCATGACTCGTAAGGGTCAACGGCGTTTAGATTCAGTTCAACGGGTACTCCGGGAAGGCCGTCAAACGTCGGATCAAAGTTTGCGCTCGCGTGCTCACCGCAAAGCCAAACAAGGAGATTATACAGGGGCAATTGCCCTACTCACCCAGCTCATCGCACGCCACCCCAATCGTGCCATTGACTACAACAATCGGGGGTTAATTTACTTCCAGTGTGGTCAGCGTGAAAAAGCATTGGCTGATTATAACAAAGCGCTGCAACTGAACCCCGAATTGGACAACGCTTATAACAATCGCGCTAATTATTACGCATCTGCTGGCCAGCTAGCCGAAGCATTGACCGATTATGAGATAGCGATTGATCTCAATCCCGGCAATACTCGGACTTGGATCAACCAGGCGATTACGTTCCGCGATTTGGGGCTATATGATTTAGCGCTCGAAAACTTGGATATGGCTTTAATGTTGGGAGGCTTAGAAGAGCATATCTACGCTGAGCGAGGCCGTACCTATCATTTGCGTGGCGATTGGAATTGTGCGATCGCTGATTATCAGCGTGCTCTTACTGAGTTACTGCACTCAGGTAGTATTAATAAACTGTTCCGGAAAGTAGAGACTTGGATGAGCCAGCTTTTTGAGCCCCTGAGTGCTTGATTAGTGCTTAGTTCTTCGTTTTTAGTCTCTAATCCTCCATTTTTTAAGAGTAAATTCACCCACTAACGACTAATTTTCATCCCTAACGCCTTTTTCTTGCGGAAATACGATTTGACGTTGATTCGGGTCAACCCGATAGCTTTGCTCCTGCATGACATTCCTCGTCTGACCGGGATCAAACGAGCGGCTAAAGTCAGCACGCAAACCCTGTACTCGTTCCTCAGTGCGTTTTACTTCTGTGCGGAGTTCTCGCAACTTAGATTGCTGGGATAGGTGGTAAGGCAGTAATTGTACCAGTCCCGCGATCGCAGCGGCACTCACCACCAGATTAACAACCAACTTAACGGTTGTTTCACCGGCAACAGCTTGGTAAGAATGGCGTCGCTGACGGCGCTGATGTCGCCGAGCCATACGACGAGGATCTAAGGGTTGCCGAGTTGGTGTAGACGGTTGGAATGCGTTCATGTGTCAGAATACTGTGCTGGCTTGCCTAGCGCCGAAGATATTAGCATAGCGTTTCTAGCATGCACTCTGATCTGATACTGCTGCTTCGTTTTGGACCGAAACAACGAGCCAATGAACAAAGAGCCTATCAAAGGCGGTGGCAAGCCGATGTTATCAGATAATTTACAGCTAATCGCTGCGATTACCGGGAAAACTTAAGCTGTTTGCCAATCAAGCGAGAGGATCGCGTTGTGAGTTAAGGGGTCAACTCTCGCTGAAAAGAGGAACTTTCAGCTTGAAAGCCTCAATAAACTCTCGCTTGTCCCTTGATAAGCTCTGTAGTTGCTTTAAGGCTGTAACTCTACTTGTAGAGCTCCGTTGCCAGACGGAACGCTAAGATTCCGGGAACCAGCGCTACGACTAGAGCGACGAAAACTTGGGTATCAGATAAAGCCATTGTTTAACATCTCCTCGTTTCAAGAGTAATCACCCAATAATTAGCGCCAAATTGACTCCAAACGAAATATCTTGTTACAAGATGCAATAAATGAATCCAGCGATTGAAGCAAAAAGCGTCGCTAGAGAGTAGGAAATAGATAACTCTGCCTCAAACCGGGGAAAGACGACTTCTTACTCCCTCTTGCCTACTCATTCCTCAAGACTCGGCAGAAACGACCAACAAGAGGTTAAGCTTGGTTAAGGAAGACATGATTGCGGCGCAATAAAGCCGCTTGCGCCCGCTAGTCAGGGTTGGTAAATCTCCGTTTTCAATAATTTTTAATGCTAGACCAAGTTTTTAACTCTCCTTTCGATATCTCAATTGAAACTGCAGTGGTGCTGCTGATTCTAGTTGCGCTGGAGGCTGTGCTATCGGCGGATAATGCGATCGCCTTAGCTGCGATCGCGGCTGGTTTAGAAGATAGCAGACTTCAGCGCCGTGCACTCAATTTTGGACTAGCCGCTGCCTATGTTCTGCGAATTACCCTGATTCTTACGGCTACATGGGTAATAAAGTTCTGGCAGGTTGAGCTACTTGGAGCTGTTTATTTGCTGTGGTTGGTTTTTGAACACTTCACGTCGGAGGAAGATGAAGAACACCAGCATCATGGTCCTCGGTTTACTTCCGTGTTGCAAGCCATTCCGATTATTGCTGTAACCGATTTGGCTTTTTCTTTAGATAGCGTCACCACGGCCATTGCTATTTCTGACCAAACTTGGCTCGTTCTCACAGGTGGCACTATTGGTGTGATTACGCTGCGGTTTATGGCCGGGTTATTCATTCGCTGGCTAAAAGAATACGCCCATCTAGAAGATGCTGGCTACATTACCGTTGGTTTTGTCGGGTTGCGACTCTTGGTGAGAGCTATTAAACCAGAACTCGTACCGCCTGAATGGTTGATGATAGCTGCGATTGCCCTTGTCTTCATTTGGGGATTCTCCAAGCGCACTGAGGTTATGTTGTCGCCAGAGGATAAGGCAGTGGAGTTACCGACACACAATGAAGTGAAAGAAGCTGAAGAAGTCGGTGAGATGCGGTAAGTCAATCGATTTTAGATTTTGGATTTACGATTTTGGATTGAAATCAATACTCGCTATCGCTGCGTCCGCTTGGGCTTAGGGGCGTCAAGTCCTTTGGTCAGGGGAAAGGGGAAGAGGGAAGAGAAAACCCCTTTGGGCAAAAAAGAATTAAAGCTAAAAGGGATGTTTGATTTCCTTTAATCTTGTCTTTAGTTTCCTCCTTACCGGTTCCCCCTTCCCCTTTTGTCTTTTACCTTTTCCCTTTTCCCTTACTCATAAAGCCAAGGCGTTAAGGTAGGTTGCCAGTTCACAAGTTCCTCTTCCTTAAACCAGAGGCTAATCTCGGATTGCGCTGTTTCTGGAGCATCCGAACCGTGGATGAGGTTGCGCCCCACAGTGACGCCATAGTCACCGCGAATTGTACCCGGTTCAGCATTCAGGGGGTTGGTGGCACCAATGATCTTTCTGGCTGAGGCAATGACGCCATCCCCTTCCCAAACCATTGCGACTACCGGGCCAGAGGTGATGAACTGAACGAGTCCGGGGAAAAAGGGTCTTTCTTTGTGAACGGCGTAGTGCTGTTCTGCCAGTTCTTTGCTGACATTCATTAGCTTTAACCCAACCAGAGTAAAGCCTTTTGTCTCAAAACGCCGAATGATTTCAGCCACAAGGTTGCGCTGTACGCCATCTGGCTTAATCATGAGAAATGTCCGTTCCAAGTTTCTCTCCTCAAATTTTTTTACGGATTACCATTCCACAGATTAGACCAGAAAGCTGCTAACAGCCCAATTCTTTACCGAAACTCTGTTTCGGAGGGGTGGATGTGAAAGGGGAAAGGGGAAAGGGGAAAAGGGAAAAGGGAAAAGGGCAAGCTAGGTGATTGCTTTCACCCTTGAGTTGGGAAATTTAAATATTGACATAAATCCCAATATGTGCATTAAGGCTCAAGTCCTGTACTTGAGGAATGGCAATTAGGAACTATGCCGTTCTAGCGCTAGCTCAATCAACTGGTTAACCAATTCCGAGAAAGGAATACCCGTTGCCGCCCACAGTTGGGGGTACATACTGGTTGCTGTAAAACCGGGTAGGGTGTTGATTTCGTTAATTAAAACTTCTCCAGTTTCTTCAACGTAAAAGAAGTCTACTCGTGCTAACCCAGCCGCATCAACAGCAGCAAACGCCTGAAGTGCCATTTCTTGAACCTTGGTGGCAACATCATCGGGTATGGAGGCTGGGATGAGCAAGTCAGCTTGACCTTGAGTGTATTTGGTTTCATAGTCATAGAAATCACTTTGATAAGTAATTTCCCCGACGACTGACGCCTTGGGGTCGTCGTTGCCTAAAACGGCGCACTCCACTTCTCGCGCTACAACACCCGCTTCTACAATTAGGCGTCGGTCGTAGCTAGCGGCACTATCTAACGCTACCTCTAATTCCTGGCGCGATCGCACTTTAGCAATTCCTACCGATGACCCCAAGTTAGCCGGTTTCACGAAACAGGGATAACCCAAGGTTGCCTCAATTTGGTCGCAAAGTTTGGGGAACACGCAAGGATTTGACCAAATCTGGGAACGGTTGATGGCCATGTATTTCACTTGAGGCAATCCCGCCTGAGAAAATGCCATTTTCATGGCAATTTTATCCATTCCCAAGGCTGAACCCAGGACACCAGAACCCACAAAGGGAACTTGCATTAACTTCAGCAACCCTTGGATGGTGCCATCTTCTCCATTGGGCCCGTGAATAATGGGGAACCAAACGTCAATCTCAGACCAACTTGTGTTCTGACTGACCAAACTCAATTTAGAAAAACCTGGGGCAGACGGTAAGATTTCTGTACTATCTGAAACCACTTCCGATTCAGGGGTTGAAGACGGAAGAGATGTCTCGTCTTTACCCGCTAACTGCAACGCCTTCCCAGATTCAAGGACGTGCT
>JBFLZA010000175.1:0-14023 GCA_040756535.1 Cyanobacteriota bacterium | reverse complement strand
GTGTTTGTCTTTTGACTTGTGGAGTGGTGAGCGTTGATGTAGGCGTTTGGATAAATTAAGAGCTTGTCAATATGCAAGTTTGTTTTAAAATTACTCGACAGACCCAAAACTCCGCCCCTGTTATCCAGACTTACGTGCTGGATGTGGAGGAAGGAAACACGATTCTGGAATGTCTGAATCGGATTAAGTGGGAGCAAGATGGGACGCTTGCTTTTCGCAAGAATTGTCGCAACACAATTTGCGGCAGCTGTGCCATGCGAATTAATGGTCGCTCTGCATTGGCTTGTAAGGAAAATGTGGGGAGTGAACTCAAAAGGCAGCAACCCCCCACCGACTTATCTGAAATTCCGGAAATTACCATTGCACCGATGGGTAATATGCCGGTGATTAAAGATTTAGTAGTAGAGATGCAGAGCTTCTGGGATAACTTAGAAGCGGTCGATCCTTATGTCAGTACTGGTGCAAGGACAATTCCCGAACGAGAATTTTTACAAACTCCCGAAGAGCGATCGCGTTTAGATCAGATGGGTAATTGTATTCTGTGTGGGGCTTGCTATTCTGAGTGCAATGCCCGTGAAGTTAACTCAGATTTTGTTGGCCCTCATGCCTTAGCTAAGGCACAGCGCATGATAGCAGATTCTCGTGACGCTGTAACAGAAAGCCGCCTGGAAAAATACAACGAAGGAACTCAAGGAGTTTGGGGTTGCACCCGCTGTTTTATGTGTAATGCGGTTTGCCCAATGGAGGTTGCTCCCATGGATCAAATCGGTAAAATCAAACAGGAAATTCTCGATCGCAAGGATGCTCAAGCCAGTCGCCCCATCCGCCACCGCAAAGTTTTGATTAATTTGGTCAAAAAAGGGGGTTGGATTGATGAACGCCAGTTTGGTTTGCAAGTTGTTGGCAATTCGTTCCGAGATATTAAGGGATTGATTAGTTTAGGCCCGTTGGGACTGCGAATGTTGGCTAGAGGAAAATTTCCACTAGGGTTTGAACCGTCAGCAGGAACAGCCCAAGTGCGATCGCTAATTGAATCCGTGCAAAGATTAGAGTCTGAGGCATCTGAGGAGGACGTTGCATCAAACCCATGAGTAATAGCGAAATCTCTTCTGTAACTGCATCCTCTGAGGCATCTGTCAACCAACCCGAACCGACTTTTGGTTGGACTGCTTATGCCGAGCAAATCAACGGGCGATTTGCCATGATCGGTTTTGTGGGTTTATTGTTGCTGGAACTGCTCACAGGTCAAGGGTTATTAAGCTGGCTGGGTTTGAGGTGAATCGACCCCAAAAAGCAAGCATAGTGGAGTGATTTAACCCCTTGCTTATCCCGTTTATTAATCCTAAATAGTGAAGGGGACAGCCACTTATATAAAAGGATAGAAACGGAGAGCAAGCTGTGAAGGGGATAGCCCCTCCAAAGGTGGATGTGATACCAAATCAGTTTTTCCCCTCTCTGTGGAACTCAAGACGTTTTACTGAAACTAGGGATTAGGAAGGATGTCTATTTTTCTGCCTACCCTAGTTTTCTAGTTCCGGATGTCAAAACGTATCGACCCCGACCCCGTCTGCCCGTGATGACAGCACCATTGAGGACTAAGAGTTTAGGGAGAGTATCACCAGAGCCAGGGTCTTGAGGCTGACCGTCTGGGGAGAGCATCCGGAACGTACAGCAGTGAGGAAAGGTTGGATACGGTCGAGGGCGATCGCAAAACCAATGCCAATATTGCACCATTGCGACTTCCTGTAAAGATGGCAGTATTAAGGTAGTAAGCTAACGCGCATTTAACTTGAACATTCTAAACACAGGATAAAAGCGCTCAACTTCTCTCCCCTGCCCCCCTACCCCCCCGCTCCCCTGCGGTCTCAACAGGCTTTCCTTAGATGCGTAACAGCTTAGACCGATAGCCGCTGCGATGGCAATCATTCCCGATGTGGCGATACGCAGGCGTTTGGTACTCTTTTTTTAATGGACGTGAATCTCGAAGGACTTTTAGGGTTTTGGGCAATTAGTGCGTTTAGTTACCTAATGTTACGTCTAGATATCCGATGATCTTTAACCAATAGCTCTATCAACGAATGATGTGCCCCCCAATGACGAATGACTAAGGACTAGTGAATGAATTTGCAGTCGGCAGAGCTAGGGGTTTCCCAGAGCGGTCATAAACAATAATTTCCCACCTACCATTCTGGCTCGATTCAAAAGCAATAGTACTGCCATCTGCACTAATGGTTGGGTTACGCACTTCGGCTTTTAGATTTTCTGTCAGGTTCCGTAACTGATTGGTATTCCAGTTGTACAGGTAGATGCCGGAACGCCCATTACGAATACCTGCAAATACAATCGTTTTACCATCTTCAGTTATTGCTGGGTGAGAAGCGATCGCATCCAGAGAATTGAGTCCTGGCAGATCGAGCAAATACCGGGTATTGGTGTCATACAAATAAACATCCTGACTCCCACCCCGATCCGAGACAAAAACAATATACCGCCCTGACACTTGGGGCGTTAATTCTGATGCTGCACTATTCAAACTTCTCCCCCCTGGATCGAAGGGAAAATCGATCAGGCGGGTTCCATTCGTGCAGCTTACTAATAGACCCGTTAGGGCAGCCGCTACTGATAGTCCGATGAAACGAGTCACGAAAAAGTTAAATATAAGAAGAAGAGTTCGATGGGAGTAGCTTTTTTATCCTAGCCTGTGCTTGGCACCGCTACGCTCTCCATCAACGGTTACAGCGAATCTCTCTTTAGGGTCGGGAATATCGCCTGCCATCTGAAATATCTAATTCAACATTCGCTCCTCGATCTAAAACTTCAATATCCCACTGACCCCGACGACTCGTTTCAAATACAATGTAGCGACCATCGGGGCTAATACTAGGATTTCGTACCCAACCCCGATAACCATTGGTGAGAATTTGGGGTCGCTGAGTGATGCGGTCGTATAGATAAATTTCTGGGCGTCCTTGGTCGCTAGAGATGTAGACCATGTAGCGACCCGTTCGGCTCAGGCTGGGATTTTCGGCGATCGCATCCGGTCGATTTAAGTGCGGCAAATCCACAAAATACCGTTTTTGCAAATCATACATCACAATTTTGCGATCGCCATCCCGGTTAGACACAAAAGCAACAAATTGACCATCGCCGCTTAATGCCGGTTGCTCGTTCGTGTAGCGGCTGTTGAGAACAGTGGGTTCCTGAACAATGTTGACTGGACTACAAGCGGCAATGATACTCATCAAACCCAATCCCATACCCCCAGTCAATCCCCCACGAATAACCTGTCCGGCAGTCCATCTTCTCCTGGGGTACAGGTGACTCTGCCTATTTTTGAGCTGTACTGATAAGAGCCTGACCAACACGTTTTCACGTTCCCGACACGATGGATTTTTCAAGATGGGATATCTTCATAACTTAAAAAGAAGCTCTTGAAAAGCATCGAGCGATCGCTTAGTAATCAAAACGCCCTGGATTATTACTCTGGTCTTCAGAAGAGTCTATGGGTTGGTAATCGACATAATCGCCTTTCGATGACGTATCCGTATCTCTATAAGCTGACGTCGAGCCCCGATCTTGAGGTGGACGCCGCCGTCTTGGTCTAGAAGAGGGTTCTTGGTTACTGCTGTCTGGGCGAGTCGTGGGACGAGAACGGTTGCGGCGAGCCGCTGTGTCCTCCCATTCACTACCGTCTCTACTATCTAATTGGGCGTCCCATCTTTCTACCGGTGGTTCTGTCGGGCGAGTCGTGGGACGAGTACGGCGTTTGGGCGGTTGCTCTCCCGCTCCCAATCGGTCTGAACTCGTTCGACTTCTCAGGCGGCGAGATTCCTCTGTACGACTGCTGTAAGGGTCTTCTGTTGCCGTTCCGCGAAGACGACGATTAACGTATCGCTCTTCCTCCGGCTCAATCTGCTCATAGTACTCTTCTTCCGGCTCGTATCGATACGCTTTGCTTACAGGGCGCTCTTCATCTACAATTGGCGTTCTCTCTTTTACTACTTTTGTAGCAACACCCCGCAAACGAATTGCCTCGTAAGCGAAAAAGACTGTCGTACCCGTCAAGAGGAACTGACCAAATTGCAGAATGGGATCGAGTCGCCATCCTTGGAATAAGAGAATAAAACCGCACAAGAGGCCTACGGCGGCAAAAAAGATATCCTGGTCTCGTGACAACTCCGGTCGTACAGAGCGCATAAAATAGAGTGCTGCTCCTGCAACGGCCAGAAAAATTCCTAAAATACTGGCTGAGTTCAGCCCAAAATTTACCATTGCTGCTCTCCTAAGTCAGTCCTATGGTAGCGAGTTATCCTTATACCAAGCTAGCAATCTATCCCTCGCATTTCGATAACTAAGGATGAATTGCACAAGCAAAGCACTTTATTATTAGAAGGCTTTTTTTCCCAATTAAACGAATTAAGGGTTAAATTTCTAGTTTAGCGAGACTTTCGGATTAAGCTTGCTCTCTTATCGCTTAGTGTGATGTCGGCTTAAGTTCCTTTGCCTCCTGTAGCAGTTGCTCCTCGCATCCGCTTCGATAACCCCCTTATCTAGATCAGCTCCTGGAAGCTCCGGAAAGCTCCGGGAGGCAGGGGGAAACAGAAGAATGAGTTTACTCCCTTCCCACTCTGAGAATATCTATATGAGAGAGCTGGGGGAGCTCCCAGAAGCTGGGGGAGAGGAAAATACATAACTTTGTGGCGGGAAGGGAGTAAAAAGGGGGTATTCGCTCCGGATTTGGGATGACACCCCCTAGCAGGACAACCGATAAACTCCAGTCATCAAAATAGGGCAGCTCAATGACTTGCTGCCCTGTACTTGTTTCAATTTGTCAACAACTCATGCATCCAGCTTAAGAACGCTGGATTTTATCCTTCTGGCTAATAAAGATGAGTCCGACTGTTGCGGGAATAACCACAATCGCAGCACCCAAAACGAGACTCCACAAAAAGTTTGCTAACGAAGGCGTCATAGAATTTCAACCCTTTTTGATATTCTTCATAATAATTCTAATGGTCTGAGAGTTTCTTGAGAAGTCAGATCAGGCGAAAGAACACAGAGCGATGGTCACTGATGCGGTTGAAGCCAGTACAGTTGAGGAGTAGAGCCAGAACGGATAAACAGCGTCCCTTACCCCCCAAGCCCTCTCCTATGGGTTTCTGAAAACCTCGTAAACATTCATGTAGATATACCGCTTAAAATTTAAGTATCGATAGGCTCAAAACGTGACTTTAGCCCGCACTTCTACTGAAGGCTTGACCTTTATCCAGAACAACTCATGACGGCTTCTACTGTAGCGACTTGGATTCTTGGCCCGTTATTTGGACTGATGATCTTTCTGTTTATCTTCCGAATCGTTCTCACCTGGTATCCTCAGGTAGAGTTGAATCGCTTGCCCTTCAATCTAGTGGCTTGGCCAACAGAACCTTTTTTGGTACCAATACGCAAAATCGTACCTGCACTTGGGGGTGTTGACATCACACCCATTATTTGGGTCGGGATTTTCAGCCTGCTCCGGGAGATTCTTGTGGGTCAGCAGGGTCTACTGAGGATGATGCATTGAAAAGTTTGAAGTATAAAGAATGCTTGCGTAGCCTAGGCTATAGGGGAGCTTGCGTTATACTTCATACTTCACACTTTTCCCTCTCCCATCCTTAGCCGTTAGTGGAGAGCATCATTTGTTCGACAAAATTGGTATAAACCTCGCCCTTAAGAAATGCTGGTGTTTCCAAAATCTTTTGATGGAAGCCAATTGTAGTGGGAACACCAGTAATCGCGCACTCCCGTAATGCTCTTTTCATCCGTTTAATCGCCGCATCGCGGTTGGGTCCCCAAACAATTAATTTGCCAATCAACGAGTCGTAGTAGGGCGGAATTTCGTAATCGGTGTAGACATGGGAATCCATACGTACCCCTGGGCCTCCTGGTGGTAGATAACCGCTAATTCGTCCCGGTTGAGGACGGAAACTGCGATCGGGGTCTTCAGCATTAATTCGACATTCAATGGCATGACCTTTGAGGACAACTTGGTCTTGAGTCAGCGGTAATTTCTCTCCTTGGGCGATACGAATTTGTTCGGCAATCAGATCTAACCCAGCAATCATCTCAGTCACGGGATGTTCGACTTGAATGCGGGTGTTCATTTCCATAAAGTAGAAGTCACCGGATTGATCGAGAAGAAACTCGATGGTACCGGCTCCTATATAGTTGATAGATTTGGCGGCCATTACTGCTGCCATGCCCATTTTTTCTCGAAGTTCTGGGGTGAGAGCTGGGCTAGGAGCTTCTTCGAGGAGCTTTTGGTGACGCCGTTGGATGGAGCAATCGCGTTCACCGAGATGAATAACGTTACCGTAGCTGTCGGCTAAGATTTGGAACTCGATGTGGCGGGGACGCTCGATGAATTTTTCTAGATAAACACCAGAATTGCCAAAGGCGGCTTCGGCTTCTCCTTGAGCGGCGAGAAAGAGTTTAAGGAGTTCGCTTTCTTCTCTGACTAAGCGCATTCCGCGTCCCCCTCCTCCAGCAGTGGCTTTGATCATAACCGGATAGCCAATTTTACGGGCGATGCGGAGTGCTTCTCCCTCGCTCATAATCAGTCCATCGCTGCCCGGTACGGTAGGGACGCCAGCCCGAATCATGGTTTCTTTGGCAGTAGATTTGTCGCCCATTGCCCGAATGGCTTCTGGGGTGGGGCCGATGAAGGAGATTTGATGATCGGCACAAATTTCGGCAAAACGGGCATTTTCTGCCAGAAAACCATAGCCCGGATGAATCGCAGTGGCGTTGCGCGTCAAGGCAGCAGCAATGATGTTGGGAATATTGAGATAACTTTTGCTACTGGGAGATTCACCGATGCAAACGGCTTCGTCTGCTAGTTGGACGTGAAGGGCGTGCCGATCAATGGTAGAGTGAACGGCAACGGTGGCAATGCCCATTTCTTCACAGGTTCGGAGTATCCGCAGGGCGATTTCCCCACGATTGGCAATCAAGATTTTTGAAAGTTGCATAGAACAGCGCTGCTAAATCCGTATCAGATAGGATAGAGGCGATCGTGTACTCTATTTGTACTTTTTCCGTAAACTCGTATCCTATCGCTTAACCTAGGGGCAAAATCGGCTATCTCAATCACTTCACGGAGTTTGCCGTCGCTTCCCATAACAGAATCACTGTTAAGTTTTGCATCAATCAGAACTGTTCTTGCTGCCTGCTTCCTTTGGTGAGGGTCAAAGGGCAGTATTGATGCGATCGCTCGCACTCTATTTTTTTCCGATTTCTTACTTTAGGCAGATGTCAACTGTGATAGCTATTCAGCTATGTTAGGTTTGCTTAACAATGCCTTAACTAATTGTTAGTTGAATTTTTCTTTATTTTGTAGTAAATCGCCAAGTCCGGGTGCATATACCAATTCAGAGCAGACCTCAGCGTGTTTGCGTCCTCATTGTAGTTATTGGAACTTGGTACATGCAGGAAAACCATTGCACAGACACCAGTAAGCTTCAGAGAAAGCCTATTGGAAGGTATCTTGTGGAAGCTGGTATTGTTACTCGCGAGCAAATAGACACAGCACTCAAGGAGCAAAAACAAAGCGGCAGGCGCTTGGGAGAAATTTTGGTATCTCACGGCTGGGTTGAACAGCAAACCATTGAGTACTTGGTGGAAAAGGTTATTGTGCCAGAGCGAGAACGATTCGCCAGTAAACAGCCTGATCAGAAGATAATCAGCGACTTAAACTCAACACTTGTCAAGCGAACTAGCGAATCCGAAGCGGAAAATTTAGCCGCCCTACAGCCTTTAGCTGCGAATTCTCGTGAGTTTGAAGTCCCTTTGTTTCCCAGGAAAACTTTCCAATTCTTGGTTGTACTCATCATCGGTTTGATGGCCATCAGTCTTTTTGGCTCGTTTTCTCTGCATTTTTTGCCTGACTACCCTTTGAGAGATAAGTTTGCCTGGTGGTTCTATGTCGATACCGAGAAAAATGTTCCTGCCCTCTACTCATCGTGTTCCTTACTGCTTTGTTCAGTTCTGCTGGCAACTATCGCATACATTAAGAAAGCCACTGGTAAACGTTATGTTCTTCATTGGGGAGCTTTATCAGTTCTGTTTTTTTACTTGTTCTGGGACGAGGCTGTCAGCGTTCACGAAACACTCAACGATGCCTTCTCAGGGCTGAATACGAAAGGTGCGCTTTTTTTCGCCTGGGTGATACCGGGTACAATTTTTGTACTTATTTGCGGACTGGTGTTTCTGCGCTTTCTCACTCATCTTCCTGCTAAGACGCGACGCCTGTTCCTCACTGCTGCAAGCATATATGTTGTAGGTGCCCTTGGTGTAGAAATGTTAGGGGCCTTGTATGCTGACTCTACGGGTATGTTTACTCAGATAGTTGAGCCGTTCGTGCCCAGTTTTCCCTATATGCTCCTAGCCACCTTGGAAGAGTTCATGGAAATGCTCGGCATCGCTGTTTTCATCTACGCCTTGCTCTCATACATGAGTTCCTACATGAACTTGGATTTACATCTGCGCTTCCTCAAGGACAGGAAGCAAGAGCAAACCGCCTAGATACCTGCCCTAGAACTGTATTTGCCACAGCTCCTCAAGTTCCAGCCTTGCCTAAACGATGACCCAAAGGGTTGGAATTTGAGAAGATAAAGAAACTAGATTGCAAAAAACAAATTTTTTGCTACACTATAGAAATGCAAATGCGCGGATGTGGCGGAATTGGTATACGCGCACGTTTGAGGGGCGTGTGGCATTGCCTTGCGAGTTCGAGTCTCGCCATCCGCATTGTGTAATTAACCAATCAACAGCTTCACTGCTGACGAAGAGCGTTAACGCACTAAGCTGTTGGGTTAATCACGACTCGCCAAAACCCAGGGAATTTGGGAAAATGCGATCGCACTAAGTTCTTTTCATTCTCCATTAAGGAATTACAGGCATTAAGAGAGATGCTGTCCGATTAGGTTCGGATATCGATTCCGTTTGAATACTCATCGTTAGGACAGACGCTCCGGACGCTCCGGACACGGGGACACTCCGGACGCGGGACGCAAAGAGAGTTTTTATGATGACTATCTAAACGGATTTGATACGGGCTGAGTAACTGAGATCAATCAGCTAAGGGCGCTATCATGATTGGTGTAGAAGTTAAGTTTTGTAAAGCCCTTGACTGCCACGTTTAAACACCCAAACAGCACCAATGTATCAACCACTTGGTACGCTCTCGACCCCATCTGGGAGGGAGGAGAGGAAGTTGTTCAGCAAGGATTACCCCACAGCCAGCTTGCACCCGCTTGGCAAATATTAATGTTGGGGGATGGCTCTCCCACGCGCCACCTGCAACTCCTTACCACGGAGCCAACAGAAGTGGATGTCATCGATATGACTCTAATTGGCATGTCTGATGATGGTGCCCCCAAGCAGATTCAAGCCGTACCAGGGCCAAAACTGCGGCGACAAGTCTGGTTACGCAAGGCATCGGGTCAGCGACTTGCCTACGCTGCTTCTTGGTGGGATGCTAACCATGTAGATGAGTATTTGCAAAATCGGAATATCCCCATTTGGGCAAGCCTTGCTCGGCTGAGGAGTGAACTGTATCGAGATATTCAAGGGATTTATTACGGTCATTCAGCGGCGTTAGAGTTGGCGTTTGGGGAAAAGGGGCCATTTTGGGGTCGCCACTACTTGTTTTGGCATCACGGGCAACCTCTAACCCTAATTTACGAAGTGTTTTCCCCTTATTTGAAAAAGTATTTGGGAGAGACACAGCTTCAGGCAAAGGATTAAACAATACTCTTGACGGCTATCTGTATCCCAGTTAAAGCTGGAACAGCTAATCAAAAAGCCATAGGGCGTGCCATGTCCACCCTACGGCTTTTCTAAGCTATGAACAATTGGAAACGTTTAAACGGTAACCACTTTTTCCGCTTTTTCTTTTTCCAGCATGAGCTTGGAGCGTTTGAGCAGTTCCGGCACCTGAATGGGGTAATCCCCTGTGAAACAAGCGGTGCAGAAGCTGTTGGGATTTTCTCCAGTGGCTTCGAGCATTCCTTGCCAAGTGAGATAAGCAAGGGTATCCACACCAATTTGCTGGGAAATGTCTGCGACTGACTTCGTTGCTGCAATCAACTGGTCTTGGCTATCCGTATCAATGCCATAGAAGCAAGGGTGAGTTACAGGCGGTGAGGAAATACGCATGTGAACCTCAGTGGCACCTGCATCTCGTAGTGCTTTAACTATTTTGCGGCTTGTCGTTCCTCGGACAATCGAATCATCCACGATTACAACTCGCTTTCCAGCTAAGACATCTTTGAGGGGATTAAGTTTCATGCGAATGCCGGATTCTCGCATGGTTTGGGTCGGTTGGATGAAGGTGCGACCCACATAGCGATTTTTAATTAGTCCTTCTGCATAAGGAATGCCAGATTTCTGGGAAAAACCAATCGCTGCCGGAATCCCAGAGTCGGGTACACCAATGACAATATCAGCCTCTACGGGGGACTCTTGTGCCAGATAACGCCCTAACTTTAACCGATAGCTGTACAGCGTTTCCTCGTGCATGATGCTATCGGGTCTGGCAAAGTAAATCATCTCAAAAATGCAAAGCTTTGGCTGGGGTTTGGGACTCCAGTGAAAGGATGCCATGCCGTCTTCAGTAATCCAGACTAACTCTCCCGGTTCCACATCCCGCAAGTATTCCGCACCGATAATGTCTAAGCCGCAGGTTTCCGATGCCAAGACATAGCGTTGGGGATTCGTTCCTAAAGTGCCGATAACTAAAGGACGAATGCCGTTAGGGTCGCGGACTCCCATGACACCCATCGGCGTGCCAATCACTAAACTATACGCTCCCGAACAGCGACCAAAGGCGCTAATGGCAGCATCTAACCACTCCTTGCCGCTATCCACCTCTGCCCCAATTGCGATCGCAATCATTTCTGAATCGGTGGTCGTCTCGAAGTTACAGTTGAGCTGTAACAGATACTCGCGCAACTTACCCGTATTCACCAAGTTACCATTGTGAGCCAGCGCTAGCTCTCCCAACCGAGTCTTTACAACGGCTGGCTGGGCATTTGCAACACGGCTCGACCCCGTGGTAGAGTAACGGGTGTGGCCTACTGCCATATCCCCTGGCAACGTGGCTAATATCGTTTCATTAAAGACTTGGGAAACCAGCCCCATTTCTTTGTGCAGATGCACTTTTTCCCCGTCAAAGGTGGCAATCCCTGCTGATTCCTGACCTCGGTGCTGTAAGGCATAAAGGCCGAAGTAAGTCAGCTTAGCAACATCTTCCCCCGGTGCGTAGATGCCAAAAACGCCACAGGCTTCCTCTGGCTTGTCGGGTCGTTGTAGATAGCTATCATTAGACTGTGCCGGATTTGGGTTTGATGAAAGGGATTGGTCATGCATCATAGTAAGGCAGGCTCCTGATAAGGGCAGAGAGTCAGTCAGTGCGTCTTGTTTCAAAGCGACTAGCTCTGATTTTTAACCAAACTTAACGATTCTTTAACAATAACATTGGACAGAACCTGAATGCTGCGATTAGAAAGCAGCATTACTAAACTGTTCAATGCATTATAAACACAGCGGAATCGTGCGCTTGTAAGCATTTGCCAAAGAGCTATACCGTCAAACGCCTGGAAATAGCGTTGGCAAAACGATCGCTCATATCTGCAATCGTAGCGTCGATCAGCGGTTGGTTGTCGGCTATCAAAAGTCGTAAACCTGCTGTTGTGTTTTTGACAACACCAAGATTTTGCCAGTGTTGCCCTTGTTCTCCCAACTGTTCTTTCAAGTAAGCTTCCCAACTGGCTTGTTGTTCAGGCGTTACGGAAACTAGGATACGACTAGCACTTTCGCCAAACAGAACCTCATCCCAACGAGATGCTAAAGATTCCGTCTTACCCAAATTAATTTCCGCACCGAGTTGGCTACTAATACAAGCTTCTGCCAAGGCAACGGCAAGTCCTCCCTCTGCACAGTCATGAGCAGAACGCACCCAACCTTTACCAATACCATCCCTTGTTGCCGCTTGGACGCGACGTTCTAAATCAAAATTGACTATCGGCGGTTTACCCGCCACTACGCCGTGAATTGCCGCTAAATATTCAGAACCTCCCAGTGAGAGGTAAGGGGTAGAAGCATTCAGGGGCAATCCCAACAGATAAATTAAATCCCCTTCAGCTTGCCAACCTTGACCACAAATTTGGGTAATATCCGGAATCAACCCCACCATGCCAATAACAGGCGTTGGGTAAATGGGTTGAGGTGTACCCGTGGCGTCAAGCGTTTCGTTATACAGGGAAACATTACCACCCGTCACGGGCGTTTCCATCTCCCGACAAGCTTCTGCTATCCCCTGACAAGCGGATGCTAGCTGCCAGTATCCAATCGGCTTTTCTGGACTCCCAAAATTGAGGTTATCAGTAACCGCTAGGGGTTGAGCTCCCACACAACTGAGGTTTCGTGCTGCTTCTGCAACAACGACCTTAGCTCCTTCATAGGGGTCAAGATAAACATAACGGGAATTGCAATCTACTGTGGCAGCAACACCCTTCACTGGGGTTGAAGGTTGCTGATTAGTTTGGGAGATTGAACCTTCAACGTTCAATTCTGCTTCAACTGGACGTAACCTGAGGACAGCCGCATCAGCACCACCAGGCAGAATAACTGTATTGTTTTGTACCTGATGGTCATATTGGCGATAAACCCAGCGTTTAGAGGCAATGGTAGGAGTGTCTAGGAGTTGCAGGAGAATGTCATTCCAGGTTTTGGACTTACCTTGGATTTTAATGCCCTTAGTCGTGCAAGTAGGCAGAGAATTCGCTGTCCACTCCCAAGCTTTACGGGCATATTCCGGTGGTTCGGCTAAAATTTCCCGGTGATAAATTGGCGTATTATCAGCTAATGCCGTTGCTGGAATTTCGGCAGCTCTTCGACCTTGGTACAGAATGCGTACAATTGGCTCCTCAATGACTGTACCTGCTACAACAGCCTGGAGTCCCCAGCGGTGGAAAATATCAATTAATTCCTGTTCTCGACCTTTGTGGGCAACAAATAGCATCCGTTCCTGGGATTCTGAGAGCAGGTATTCGTAAGGCACCATGCCTGTTTCCCGGACGGGGATAAGGTCTAAATCCAGTTCAATCCCTACACCGCCTTTTGCTGCCATTTCTGAGGTAGAACAGGTAATCCCAGCCGCCCCCATATCTTGGGCCGCAACCACCGCCCCGGTTTTAAATGCCTCCAAGCAAGCTTCAATTAAAGATTTTTCTAGGAAGGGGTCGCCGACTTGTACGGCCGGACGATCATCTATTGATTTCTCACTGAGTTCCGCACTAGCAAAACTGGCTCCACCCATACCATCTCTACCTGTGGTGGAACCGACATACAACACGGGATTTCCAATACCCGATGCCCCAGATTTAACGATTTCTGGAGTTTCCATCAATCCCAGCGCCATGGCATTTACTAAAGGATTGCCCGTATAGGCGGGATCGAAGTAGACTTCACCGCCAACTGTGGGTACTCCGACACAGTTATGAGTAACGATGCCAGAAGTAGTAGCGAAAAGGTGAGTATTGTCTACCTCAATATCATAGACATCACATTCCTCAACGCTATTAGTTTCTATGCTTTTAACCTTGACAAAGGCTATTTCATTTGAAACTTGAAAGCGAGGAAATGAATACTTTGTCCCGTTATAGGGTTTCAAAGCTGTAGCTAACTGCTCATTGCGTTCTTCGCCAAAGACATTTGCTAGTACTGTTAGTCCAGCGACATTGCCAACTTCCAATCCCCATAAGGTTTTACGCATATGCATACGACCTTGGATTTCTCCTTCACCGGCAAGTCGCTGATAGATATAGGGAATAGCCCCCTGACTCTGAAGGAGTGCCACCATTTGTTCAAATAGTTTGCGGCTGGTTGTGCCAAACGCGATTTTGGCATGATTGCCATGAGTTTTAGTGGTTAATGAGCCATCTCCTCGGAGCAATCCTTTGAGGGCTTCGCGCTGTAAATA
>JBFLZA010000174.1:0-14030 GCA_040756535.1 Cyanobacteriota bacterium | reverse complement strand
AGTTGTTGGCTGACGAGGTTGTAAACAATATGCAACCCTAATCCTGTACTCCCTTGACTCCGGTTTGTTGTAAAAAAGGGGTCAAAAATTTTGCTCAAGTGTTCTGGTAAGATGCCTTTACCATCATCCCGATATTGAAAAATAACCTGATCACCCTCAGGTTTAAAGTCAATTTTAATCTGTCCTGGATTGCCACGATCGTAAGCATGAATGATAGAATTCATTACCAAATTCGTCACAATTTGCGAGAGTGCCCCTGGATAACTATTCAAAATTAGATTTTCATCTCCTTCAATTGTGATAGTATGTTTATTTTTTTTTAATTCAGCTATTAAGGAAAGCATGATCTCTTCCAGGTATTCTTTCACATTAAAGCAACGCTTAACCTCACTCGATTGGTCTACAGCCACTTGTTTAAAACTTTGCACTAAATCAGCAGCTCGTTTGAGGTTCGCTAAAATCATCCGACTACTGTCTATCGCCGTATCTAAGAACGTTTCTAAATCTGAACGCTTCATTTTGCCCTTTTTATAAGTATTAAAAAAATCAGTAGCATCTTCTTTTAATACTGAAGCGGCTGTTACACTAATGCCAAGAGGTGTATTAATTTCGTGGGCTACACCAGCGACTAAGTTGCCTAAGGCAGCAATTTTTTCTGCTTCAATTAATTGAGCTTGAGTGACTTGTAGAGATTGTAAGGTTTTGCCCAATTCCTCATTTTTTTCTTCCAGGCTTTTTTGCAGTGATCGCATTGCTAAGTGGGTTTCCACACGAGCCAAAACTTCTTCTACCTGAAAGGGCTTTGTGATGTAATCTACACCACCGATCGCAAAAGCTTTGACCTTATCAAACACCTCACTAATAGCACTGATAAAAATCACAGGAATATTGCCCGTTCGTTCATGCGCTTTTAGCTGCTCACAAACTTCATAGCCATCCATATTAGGCATGATAATGTCGAGTAAAATCAAATCCGGTGGCTCTGTCTGTGCTGCCGAAAGAGCCATAGCACCATTAGAAGCGGGTCGCACTTTATATCCTCGTTCGACCAAGAGATTGACTAAAAGACGTAAATTGGCAACCGTATCATCAACCACTAAAATATTGGCTTTGTAAGGATTGGCTGGATTATCATTCATTGGGTTAAGCGTTAATTTTATTAATTTAAAATAATAAATTTTAGTTTTCGGAAGCGGCTTGAATCCGGGTTAAAATTTCATCGTACTTAAAATCAGCGGCTAATTGAGCTAGCCCTTCTGCTAAATCTCGATTGTGGTTCCGGATTTCCGCAATCAAGCTGTCAACTTTTTGCATATCGATGCAGGTGGCTGCCTGTTTGAGTTCGGTGAGTAGGTCGAGAGGCAAAGCCGCAACCCCTTTTGACGTTAGAGCATTTTGAATCTCTGCTTCTTTTTGATGGGATGCGTCCAATTCAGGCGATTCATCATAGATATAACGTACCCCCAAATGCTTGCTCATCGTGTCGAAAATATCCGCCTCACGAAAGGGTTTACGCACAAAATCGTCGCAACCTGTCGAGAGGACAACCGCTCGCTCTTCTTCTAAAATACTGGCAGTTAAGGCAATAACGGCAATCGCTTGCCCTTTGGTAGTGGCTTTAATCTTTTGGGTTGCCTCGTAGCCATCCATGACTGGCATCCTCATATCCATCCAAATTAAATGAGGCTGCCAACTCTCCCAAATTTCAACAGCTTCAATGCCGTTGCTGGCTTCTTGCAGTTCAAAGCCAAGGGGCTGTAACATTTTGAGCAGCAGGTGACGATTTTCCCAGCGATCATCAACAATAAGAATTCGATAGAAAGGTTGATTGGGTTCTAAGGCGATGATTCGTCGTGTTGGCTGCTTGTTTACCTCAATGTTGATCGCATCCACCACACGGATGGGAATATTAAACTTAAAAGTGGAACCACGCCCCAGTTGAGAACTGGCCGTAATATCACCCCCCATCAGTCTGACAAACTGCCGTGTTATTGCCAAACCTAAGCCCGTCCCTTCAGGTGAGGCTTTGCCGATTTTAGTTTGCACAAATGCTTCAAAGATGCTTTCTAGTTCTTCCGGGGGAATGCCAATCCCCGTGTCAGACACTTCAATGGTTAGGGTTACAGGTTGCAGGTTGGTAGGTTGGCAGGTTGGCAGGTTACTTTCTTCAATGTTCCAACTTTCCAACGTTCCCACACTAAACTTTCTGTCTACTCGTACCGATACGCTCCCCACTTGAGTAAACTTAATCGCGTTATTGAGCAGATTAATTAAGATTTGCCGTAACTTAACCTCATCGGTTCGCACAAATTGGGGGACATCAAAGGCGCGATCGCAAATTAATTGTAAGTGTTTCTCCTGGGCCCGGAGATAAAACATATCTTCTAAATCATCTAGCAGGCGATACAGATCGAAGTTTTGCTCATTCAGGGGAGTCCGACCGGCTTCTATTTTGGATAAATCTAGAACGTTGTTAATTAAGGTGAGGAGGTGTTCCCCACTGCGTTTGATGATACTGACACTTTCTTGTTGTTCAGGATTGAGGCTGCGGCTACGGGTTAGCAGCTGGGAAAAGCCAAGAATCGCGTTGAGGGGAGAGCGAAGTTCATGACTCATCGTAGCGAGGAATGTACTTTTCGCCCGGTTGGCTGCTTCCGCCGCTTCTTTGGCTTCCCACATCGCGGCTTCGGTTTGTTTGCGATCGCTAATATCTTGACTAACAGAAATCACACAGGTTTGTCCGTTCAGGTTAATCAGTTCTGCCGATAGCAGTGCTGTCTTGATGTCACCCGGTTGGGTGCGGAACTCAAATTCGTAATTGCGAACGGTGCCTCTTGCTAGCAAGGTTTGAAACAGGTGGTTGCGAGCGTTTAGATCCACCCAAAGATTCAGTTCAAGGGCAGTGCGATCGATGATTTCTTCACGAGTGTAACCCGTAAACTGACAAAAGCTATCATTGACTTCAACATGGCAACCATCACTCAATCGGGTAATGGTGATAGCGCTAGGACTCGAACGAAAAGCACTGGCAAATTTTTCTTCTGATTGACGCAGTGCTACCTCTGTTTGATGGCGCAGGTGGAGTTCCTCGTAAAGCTCACTAATATCACGAGCCACCCAAATTACTGAATTGTTCGGCATTGGTGCAATGCTGGCGGAGAACCAAAGCTCTTTGCCTTCAACCCATAAGTTGTAATCAAAATTAGCTGTTTGCTGCGTCTCTAAAACTTGCTGAACTTTGCCCCAACAAATTTCACTTTTTTCCTCTATAAAAAATTGCTCAATGGTGAGGCTAATTAAGTCCGTTTCAGAGTTATGCCAGCGATTGAGATGGGTCGGAGCAACTTCGATTTCTCGTTGAGCATTGATAACCAGTACGATATCGGTCATCGATTCAAAGATAGCCCGAATTTTCTCTTCAGAGCGACGGAGCTTTTCCTCCAATAATTGGCGAGCAGTAATGTCACGAGCCACCCAAATGACTAAATGGTCAGAAATGGGTGAAATATTGGCAGCAAACCAAAAGTTATGCTGACCCATTGTTAGGCTGTACTCTACACTAACTGTTTGCTGGGTTTCTATAACGTTTTGGATATAACTCCAAAACGTATCAGCTTGCTCTGGGGCAAAAATTTCGTGAAGGGTTTTGCCTAACCAATTCTCTGGGTGGTCTAAAAGTTCTGGATTATTGGATACAATTTTTAGATATCGTCCCTGATTGTCCAGTACAAAAATTAGTTCCGTCATTGCTGCAAAGATGCCCCGCAGTTCTGCTTCGGCTGTGGCTAATTCAGCCGTGCGATCGGCAACTTTTTTTTCTAAAGAAGTATTTAATAGAGCGAGTTCAGTATTTATTTTTTGTAAGGCTTCATTTTGCTCTGCTAATTGTTTATCTTGAGCATAGCTCCGCAGGGCTTCGGAGACGGTTAAACATAGGTCGGTTTTGTCCCACGGCTTAGCAATGTAACGGTAAAGATTGGCACAGTTAACGGCATGTCCTACAGCATCAGCACTCGCTTGTCCCGTTAAAAGTATCTTCAAGGTTTTGGGATAGTCGGCATGAATTTTAACTAAGAGTTCATCTCCTTTCATCCCCGGCATGATTTGGTCTGAGATAATTAGAGGAATATCTATTTCCTCTTCTCGCAACTCTTCAAAAATCTCTAAGGCTTCTTCACCGCTTTGAGCCAATTCTATGCTATATTCATTACCCAAGTGATGGGCGAGCTGATCTCGGAGACTGACCAGCACTAACCGTTCATCATCAACGCAAACAATGGTGGGTTTATCCATCATTCATTCCCTCTAATCCTGATTCGAGGATTTCGATTAATGTGGATTCATCCCAAGGCTTAGGGATGTAGCGATGCAGGTTAGCGTACTGTTGAGTGCGTTCAATTGCTTCCTCATCCGCTTGTCCCGTCAACAACACTTTAATAATCTCAGGGAATTTCTGATGAACTTGAATCAGGAACTCATCCCCTTTCATATGGGGCATCAGCCAATCGGAAACAATGATCAGAATTTTTACCTCATCTTCGTTTAATTCCTCAATCACTTCCAATGCTTCATCAGCACTTTCAGCAAATTCATAAATGTAGCGATCGCCAAAATGATGAGTGAGTTGGTCTCGCAGACTGAGCAAGACCATTTTTTCATCATCTACACATAAAATAGCTTTTTTAGACATACTCTTAGGGATAGGATATATAGCAGTAGATACTTCCTGTTACCGATTATTGCTGAATCGGTAGCCAAACCCTAAACGCCGTATTTCCGGGGACACTTTCTACCTCAATTTTACCTTGATGCTTATTAATAATTTTACGGACGATATCTAAACCCAGACCACTTCCTTCTCCTGCTGGTTTTGTCGTGAAGAATGGCTCAAATATTCGGGGTTTGATTTCTGGAGGAATGCCACAACCGGAGTCAGTGAATTGCACCACAATCTGATTGTTTTCTTGAGCAACAGTTATCTCTAACTTGCCGTGATTATTCATGGATTGAATGGCATTATGGATAAGATTAGTCCATACTTGATTGAGTTCTTCGGCATAGCAAAGAATTTTAGGGATTTCTTCATAGTTTTTAATGACTTCAATGCCTTGCTTTAACTGATTTTGATAGATCGTGAGAACGACATCAATTCCTTCAGTAATTCTAGTATTAACCATTTGGCTAGAATCATTCTGTCGAGCGTAGCTTTTGAGAGCAAATACAATTTTTGATGCCCGTTCTACCGCTAGCATAATATTTTTACTATTCATGTGCTGTACGGATAAATGGTAGGCTGCGTCTAAAATTAAACTATTTTCCGGAGAGCGTAGTAGGGGAATAAAGCGAGTAATATCTTGAGTGATACCTATATTCACTAGAGTCGCAGCAAGGGTATCAGCCTCGTTAATCCCTTGAATTTCTAACTCTTTTTTGAAAGCGCGTTTTGCTTGTCGTTCTTCACGAGAAGAAAGGGTGTCTTGTTTTTCGCGAGTTGCTCCTAGTAAGGTAAAAAAATCAGCAAGTCGTTCTGAAGAAAGTTGCTGGAAGAGTTGAGGTAATTGTTGAATAGATTTATCTAAAGCAGTGGAAATATTACCAATTGAGGCGCGAATCGCTCCAAGTGGAGTATTGATTTCGTGAGCAATGCCCGCTACTAATTGTCCGAGGGCTGCCATTTTTTCGGATTGGATGAGTTCTTGTTGAGTTGCTCTGAGGTGTTCGAGGGTTTGGGAAAGTTCTTGGGTTCGTTCGGTAACTTGGAGTTCTAAAGTGCGACTGTATTCAGCTATCAAATTTTCTGCTTGTTTGCGTTCGGTGATATCCTGAATAAATCCTTGAAAGTAGAGCAATTCTCTCTGGGCATTGCGAACGGCACGCGCATTTTCACTAATCCAAATCATGCTGCCATCTTTGCGATACACTTGAGCCTCAAAGTTGGATACGGCACTGTGCTGCTGCATTAATCTTAAAAATTCAGCACGACACTTCGGTTGCACATAGACTTGCTGATTGATATCACTAATTGCTGCGATTAACTCTTGAGGCGAGTCATAACCGTAGAGGTGCGCTAACGCTGGATTGACACTGAGATAATGGCCGTCGGGAGTGGTTTGAAAGATGCCTTCAAGGGCATTCTCAAAGATACTGCGATACTTTTGTTCCGCCTTCAACAGTGCTTCTTCTGCTTGTTTGCGTTCGGTAATATCTTGGAAGGCTGCAATCGCATAAACAATTTTTCCGGTTTCATCAAAAATAGGAGTAGTAGACACTTCCAAGGGTATAGTCTTATCCGCCTGCCGGATTTCAAGATCTTCTGCCTTCACCCGTTCACCCTGGAGCGATCGCACAATCGGCAAATGTTCGGTAGGATAAAGTTGCTCGGTTCCAGCTTGATACACTTGATAGATTTGGGTTAATTGCTCAGTGGTTGAGGCGGGTAAGCTATCTATGCCGAGTAACTGTTTTGAGGTTTGATTGGCATAGTACACTTGTCCTGTGGCATCATAAACCGACACAGCAACAGGCATTGCTTCCAAAAATTGAGTCAGTTGTCTTTGACTCTCCTTCACCTGGGTGTAGAGTTGGGCATTGGTAATTGCGATCGCCGCTTGCCCGGATAATAGTTGTAAAACTTGCAATCGCTCTGGGGTAAACGCCCCCGTGGTGAGATTATTCTCTAAATAGAGAATACCTGTGAGTTGAGTGCGATCGAGTAACGGTGCACACAAAATCGATTGAGTCTGATGTTGTTGAATGTAAGAATCATGAGTAAAATTACCCTCATGAACAGCATCCTTTAAAACCACACTCTCTTTAGTGTGGACAACATAGTTGAGGATTGATACAGGTATGCGGTTCTCCATAGGAACGGATTGCATCACAGTGATGGTATCGGCATCCACCGCACCTAGCGCTTCAATTCGCCACTTATCCTCCTCGTTTCCTGACTTTGTCTGGGAAGGCAAAATCAAGTAACCCGCTTGCGCCCCCGCATTCTGGATCAGAATCGTCATCAAAGTAGCGAGTAACTTATCGAGTTCAATCTCACTGCCAATCGCTTGGGATGCTTTCATTACCGCCGCTAAATCCAAAGCTACCCCCGAACTCGTACTCGTTGAGGTACTCGTAGCAGTTGTATCGGTAATGGTTAGGGGAGTCGTCGGGACTGAATAAGCCAAAAATTGAGGATACCTTGCCTCTAAATCTTCCACTTTTGCCTCAGCTTGCCAGTGAGTATAGCTATAGTGGGCTTCTTTGAGATAGGTTTGAGCAATCTTCTCCATACCCCGCGCCAGATAAAATTCTGCCGCTAATTCATACGCTAAGGCTTCCTCGTGAAGATATTTGTTATCTTTAGCGCCTTTAATCGCTCGTTCGTAATGTTCTACAGCTTCCCAATTTTGACCTAAAACTCGTGCTTTTTCTGCCTCTACCAACTCGTACTTATGCTGATAATTCATAGGTGCATAATCAGCCCATTGTTGGAGTTTTTCCTGGTTCGCTGCTATAATTTCTAAATATTCAATTTGCTCATAGCTGTTGGCAGTGGGATATAGCGCCAGCAGAGACAGTGAGTAATATAAGTAATGTTCTGCGATCGGCAGCAATCCTGCCATAGCATGTTTGTACTTTGACGCTTCAGTCGCGTTGGCAACGGCTTGAGGATAATCTTTGAACAAATAGCACAAGCGAGTTTTAGAGAGGTAAATAACAAATAGCGTCTGAAGATTTCTCGACTGCATCAACTGGGGTAAGAGTTGTTCTTCATTACACAGCTCCCCGATTAAACGCTGTTTATCTGCCGCCTTCCCCCTCAAATTCAGCACGAACTGCGCCCAAATCTTAGTGGCGTTTAGTGGGAATTCTTGTTTAAGATTGTGAATCAGTTTGATATATTTAGCTTGCTTTTGAGAAACTGACTCCAGAGGCTTTCCGACTAAGAAAACATTGATGCAATAACCCATCGCTGCATAACACGCATATTCTATATCTCCAGTTTCTAAAGCCACTTGAATGGTTTTTTGCCAAAATTGTAAAGTTTGCCTAGCAGGCTCTATCCAATGTCTGATACCAACGTTAAATAAGTGGTGAACTTTTCCTTGGATGTCTCTAGCGCTAAATTGCTCTAAAACCTGTAAAGCAAGTTGACCCAATTCATACCCTAATTCAATATTTTCCAGCTCCGAACACAATAGCATCCCATAAAAAGCATAGGCATAAGCTGCTAGCGGTGAATTACCATAATTAATACAAAGATTGACCATTGTAAAGGTCAGTAGTGGTATCAGCGAGGGATTAGCGTTATAGGCAGGAGGAGAGAGAATAATTAAAATTCGCAGGGCTGCCAGTTTATCGGGGGCAGTCATGGGTGGCAGCTTGGAGAGGTCTTTAATCCTAATCTTTTGTGGCGGTGAATTTGATAAAGATACACCCAATATTTCTAAGATTTGTAACCCTATATCAATGGCAGATTGCAATTGGTTTTGAGCAGTATACATCTGAATTTTTAGCTCATAAACCTTAATTTGCTCTAATAAACTACGAGTGTGTTGTAGAAGAATCTGAGCAGTGATATCCATTTCCTCATAATTAGTATTTAAATATTCAGCTTCCAGTGTTTCTAAATGCAGATTCAAAGTGAGGTCATAATTCGTTTGCCAAGAGTCTGCCGCTAAGAGTCTTCGTCCTACCTGTAAATACCCAATTGCTGACCGATAAGCCGTTGCTGCTTTGGCTTTCCGACCTGCTATGAGATTCAATCGAGCGATGTCATCTTGTTCTGTGCGATCGTTCACCCGTTCCACCCCAAGATTGAGATGATCGACAATCTCAAAGATCTTTTCTGAAACAGCCTCTACTGGTGTATTTTTCAATAACAAACGACCAATTTGTAAGTGAATCGCTTTTTTTTGAGATTCATCAATCAAGGTATAAGCTGCTTGTTTGACCCGGTCGTGCAGAAATTTATAATTTTGAATGAATCGTTGAGAATCTAACTCAGCTAAGGGCAAAATTAATTCAGCTTGAATGGCTGATGTTAAATTCTGAACAATCTCTGAAGACGATTGCTCACAAATAATGGATAGGGTATTTAAATCAAACTCTGAACCCACACAAGCTGCTAAACGTAAAACCTGCTGCGTAGTGGCAGGAAGCCTCTTCAACTTACGAAGCATCAAATCCACCACATTATTAGTAATATCTAATGCTTCAATTTGATGGAGATTCCATTCCCAACTCAGGTGATTAGAATTAAACGCAAGCAAATTTTCGGTGTACAGAGTGTTCAAGAATTCATTAATAAAGAAAGGATTACCTCGGGTTTTTTGCATGACTACTTCTGCTAAAGGCTTGACCGATTCTGTATTAGTATGAAGTGTATCGGCTATCAACTGACTGATATGCTCTAGCGTAAAAGGAGCTAATGTAATCTGATTAACGATTGCTCCTTCTTTTTGCAAGGCTTCAATAGCCATCATCAAGGGATGAGTGGGATTGACTTCGTTATTACGATAGGCACCCATGAGAAACAGATATTGCATATCCGCCTCCGTCATCATCAGTTGAATTAACTGAAGACTTGCAGAATCTGCCCACTGTAAATCATCCAGAAAGAGGACTAAGGGGTGTTCTTTTGAGCAAAATACTCGGATAAAATTTTGAAACAGGAAATTAAAGCGATTTTGAGATTCTGTTGCACCTAACTCTGGTACAACAGGCTGTTTCCCTACAATCAATTCCACTTCCGGAATAACATCAATAATAACTTGACCATTGTTCCCCAATGCCTTTAATAATTTTTCTCGCCAAAGGCATAGCTCTGCTTCGCTTTCTGTTAACAGTTGTCGGATTAATCCCTGAAAAGCATCAACTACAGCAGAATAGGAAGTATTGCACTGAAATTGTTCAAATTTACCAATAATGAAATAGCCTCGTTTCGCTGTAATGGGTTTATAAAGTTCGGCAACGAGGGAAGACTTACCAATGCCAGGATAACCCGCTACTAACATCATTTCAATTTTGGATTTCGGATTTTGGATTTTGGATTGAGAGATTATGCTCTCCTCTCCCCCAACTTCCCCAGCTTTCCTAGCTCCTCCTGCTACTCTCTCAAATGCTGCTAATAGCGTTTCTACTTCTTTTTCTCTACCATAGAGTTTTTGCGGAATTTGAAACTTATCGGAAATATCATTTTCCCCAGGAATAATATCTTCCATCTCTCCGTTTACCTCTAACTGCATCAGACAGAAGACTAAATCAACGTGGATTCCCCAAGCACTTTGATATCGATCTTCAGCCGTTTTTGCCATCAGTTTCATTACAATATCTGAAATGGCTTTGGGAATCTTGGGATTAACCTCATGAGGGGGTATTGGTTGTTTGGCAAGGTGACAATGCACCAACTCTAGAGCATCCGTTGTTTCAAACGGTAGTCGCTGGGTAAGCAGTTCGTAAAAGGTAACACCAAGGGAGTAAAAGTCTGTGCGGTAATCAAGAGAGCGATTCATCCTCCCGGTTTGTTCCGGCGACATATAGGCTAAAGTGCCTTCTAAGATATTGGGATTTTTCAGGGTAGGATTTTCGCGGGTTAAAGCCGTAGAAATACCAAAATCAATGATTTTAAGTTGTTCGGTTTTAGAATTATAAATAACGTTGGAGGGATTAATATCTTTATGGATAACATTTCTTCGGTGAATTTCACCTAATATCTCAGTTATTTTTATGAAAATTCGGAGAAGCGTTTGTAGAGAGATTGCATGGATTTCTCCTAGAAAATCATGATTCATTTTTTTCAAAGAATCTCCACCAAAGTCTTCTAGGATAATGACCGAAGTTCTTTGATAAGGTTCTAATCCATAAGCCTTAACGACTCCTTCGAGATTCAGATTGCGGATAATTTCATACTCATGCTGGTAGCGATTGAGTTCACTGGGAGTCGGATAATCTCGTTTGAGAACCTTGAGGATAACGCTTTGGTTATCTTGTTCTCGGATACCTCGATAGACTAGGGAATTAGAACTTTCATAAATTGGGTCAAGAATCCGGTAGTGGGGAATAGTAATCATAAAAAGGGAGTTGTATTTTATAGGTTGTCAGTTTAGGAATAAAGCTATGACACGGTAAATGCAAGGGTGGATGAGGAGAGGAGAAGATGGAGCGATTGACTACCACAATAGGTTGTCTCTTATTTTCTCTCTTTCCCTCTGTATTGTCGGTTTCTCCTCAACTTTTCATACCGAATCTGGGTAAATTACCTCTCATTTTTCCCAAGTAGGGGGGACTGTTCCCTGTTCCCTATTTTCTCGCTACGATGACGGTTTCAACGGACTTGATATAACAAAAGAAAAGGTAGCGCAGTCATGCGCTACCTTAGCAGTGGTTACAGCGACAAAATTTAGATTGAAGCGATAAACCTACGGGTTGGTGTTATGCGATCGCAGCCATCCGAACGTCGCTATTGGCTAACAGCTCTTGCAGTTCTTCTGCATCTACTGTTTCCTTCTCAATCAATATGGTTGCTAAATTATCGAGGATGTGCTTGTTGTTGATCAACACTTCTTTTGCACGTTTGTAGGCTTCATCAACCAACTTGCGAACTTCTTCATCAATCGTTGCCGCAGTGGTATCGGAGAAATCTCGGTCTGTGGCAATTTCCCGACCGAGGAAAACGTTACCATTCTGGCGTCCCAGGGCAACGGGGCCGAGGCGATCGCTCATACCAAAACGAGTTACCATCTGCCGTGCTACGCGAGTTACCTGTTGCAAGTCATTGGATGCCCCAGTGGTGACTTCTTCTTCACCGAAGATAATCTCTTCAGCAAGGCGACCCCCCAAAGCGACTGCCATTTGATTTTGCAGGTAAGAGCGGGAATACAGACCTGAATCCATCCGATCTTCGCTGGGTGTGAACCAAGTCAAACCACCAGCACGACCGCGAGGGATAATGCTAATCTTTTGCACGGGGTCATAATCCGGCATCAGCGCACCGACTAAAGCGTGGCCCGCTTCGTGATAGGCAACCAGCGTCTTGCGCTTCTCACTCATCACTCGGTCTTTCTTCTCTGGCCCTGCCAACACGCGATCGATCGCATCGTTCACCTCATCCATAGAGATTTCAGTGAGGTTGCGACGTGCAGCCAAAATTGCCGCTTCATTCAACAAGTTGGATAAATCGGCACCGGTGAAACCAGGGGTACGACGGGCAATTTTCTCCAAATCCACATCCTTCGCCAATGTCTTGCCGCGAGCGTGGACTCTGAGAATTTCCAAACGTCCCGCATAATCAGGACGATCCACAACCACTTGTCGGTCAAATCGACCGGGACGCAATAGCGCAGCATCCAATACGTCTGGGCGGTTCGTGGCGGCAATAATAATGATGCCTGTATTGCCCTCGAAACCGTCCATTTCGGTGAGCAACTGGTTCAGGGTTTGCTCCCGCTCATCGTTGCCACCGCCTAAACCAGCACCGCGCTGACGACCGACGGCATCAATTTCATCGATGAATACGATACAGGGAGCGTGGTTCTTGGCTTGCTCGAACAAGTCGCGGACGCGAGAGGCACCGACACCCACGAACATTTCCACAAACTCAGAACCAGAGATGGAGAAGAAGGGCACACCCGCTTCACCAGCAACTGCACGAGCGAGAAGGGTTTTACCGGTTCCAGGAGGCCCAACCAGCAGTACACCTTTGGGAATTTTTGCGCCAACAGCGGTAAAGCGATCGGCATTTTTGAGGAAGTCAACAACTTCGTTGAGTTCCAGCTTGGCTTGGTCAATACCAGCGACATCCCCGAACGTGACCTGGGTTTGCGGCTCCATCTGGACTCTAGCTTTGGATTTACCAAAGTTCATCGCCTGAGAACCGGGCCCATTTTGAGCGCGGCGCAGCAAGAAGAACAGTCCCACCAGTAGGAGTATTGGGAAGAAAAGGCTGCTTAACGCTCTGAACCAGAAGCTGTCATCGCTCTGGGGCAGAACTGAAATATCTACATTATTGTTAGCAAGAATGCTAATGAGTTGCGGGTCATTCGGCAAATTGACTAAGACTTGCTTCCCGTCTTGAGCTGTGACGAGGGCTCTGGTGCGATCGGCACTGAGTTTAACGGTCTCAACTTTGCCTGACTGAACTTCCTGTACCAGCCTACTGTACTTCCAGGTTTCCCGACTTTGAGTTGGTTTATCAAAAAATGCAGTTACTAAGGCGATGAATACTATTGCTAGTAGTGCATACAGCCCTGCATTTCTCCACTTCTTATTCACTCTTGTTACCTCCTAAGGCTTAGGATCTGGGGATGTCGCATTTGTCTCTTATATTAACTAATGTTAACCTCTCTCAGGTTTAATGGACGAATTTAGCTGTAGTACAGTTTTTCACCCTGATGCTATGGTAATATACTGGGTTTATTGTTTGCGATAAGAAATAGCGAAACTCTCTGGGGCACTAGGGTAGAAGGGGCAAGGAGGGTGTAGATTCCTCTGTTCCAGGTTAGCTTTATTGCCTCCACAACTGCCGTAATTGCTCCAAACGAGGGTGAAAAGGTTCATAAGTAAAGGAGTTGAATGGAGTGAGGACAGTGTGGATAGGAACGATTTCTACAACGCTGTTGGTATAAGCGATCGATTCAAACTGTAATACCCGCTTGGTATCCCAAGTTGCCTCCTGAACGTTGTAATTCTGTGCTTTGAGCCAATTTATGAGTTGCGATCGCACTACTCCCGGTAAAATTCCTGCATCCAAAGATGGCGTCCACCAGCAACCCTCTTGCCATCCCCAGAGATTACCCGTGCTCGTCTCCAACCAGTTTCCATTAGCATCGATCAAAATCGCCTCAGCCGCACCCACCCGCCGCGCTGCTTGTCCCGCCAGCCAAGCCGATAAATAATTACCCGTTTTGTGCGTAGGAAGCGATCGCTGATATTCATAGGAAGTTGCGTTCGTATATTGTGCTTTCTCTCCCTTATTCCCCTTGTCTTCTCCGTCTACTCCTATGAGCTGCAACTGGGAAGTAGGGACATCTGCTAGC
>JBFLZA010000173.1:0-14055 GCA_040756535.1 Cyanobacteriota bacterium | reverse complement strand
CCCCCTTAGTCCCCCCTTATCAAGGGGGGAAACTAACTCCCTCCCTTTAATAAGGGGAGGGTTGGGGTGGGGTGCTTTGTATTTTTGCAAGAGGTCTAATACAGTAGGGCACGGCAATGCCGTGCCCCTACAAACAATGTGTATTCCACTCAATTGAGAACTGCTATATAGTTCTCAGAAACTCCGTCGTCTTTACGACTCCAGAGGGTGATTCAACTATCTCGCCTATGCTTGGAGAGAGAGCTGAGGTTGACTCAATTTATTCAGTAGGTCATTCCAGCGAACTCCTGCCAGGTTAGGTAGGACAACGTGTGCTGCACCCACCCGTTCAACAGGGCCAAGACCGACTGCATACATCCCTGCTGCCAAAGCTGCCTCCACACCGGAAGTTGCGTCTTCCACCACTACACAATGCTCTGGCGCAAGACCGAGTTGAGCTGCCGCGTGCAGGAACAAATCGGGTGCTGGCTTGGAATTCGCTACACTGTAACCATCTGAAATGCTATCAACCAGATTGGCAATACCCAACCGTTCAATCACTTCTTGGGCATTTTTACTGGCTGAACCCAGGGCCACTTTGATGCCGACAGAGCGTAATTCCTCAAGTAACTCTTTAGCCCCAGGGAGTAAGTCAGCTGCACTTACATCCTTGATGGATTCCAGATAGTAGCGGTTCTTACGCTCCATCATCTCTTGGAGTTGTTCTTCTGTGCGCGGATGATCCCCCAGCATGTGTAGCAAGGAATCCCGACGGGACAACCCTCGCATCGCTTCGTTAGCCTGCCGATCAAAGGGGATGCCTTCTTCATCGGCTAACTGCTGCCAACCCCGATAGTGATATTCGGCTGTCTCGGTGAGTACGCCATCTAGGTCGAAGATTACACCTTGGATGTCAAGGAAGCGATCGCTAGATGTTCCTGTGTTATTTTCAAGTTCTGCCATTGTTTCTGAAGTTTGTCCTAATTCTTGTGGCCGTATATCGAACTCATACCACTGACCCCGCCACTGAAACTTAAACTTTAGACGTGTCCATCCAGAAGGAAGGTGTGGGTTGATGGTTGGGCCAGTCTCGCCCATACGGACGCCAGCAAAACCGAAGACGATTGACTGCCACACCCCACCAGCGGAGGCGGCGTGAACTCCTTCTTTGGCGTTGCGCCGTGTGTCTTCCAAATCCACCAATGCTGCCTGCATAAAGCGAGCGTAAGCTTCTTCGGCTTGATTGAGGTACGAGGCTAAAGCAGCTTGGACGGCTGGGCCAAGGGACGAACCATAGGTGATGTCGGTGCGCGGGGTGTAGTAGTCCCAGTTCTTTTGCAGTGTCCGGAGGTCGGAGTAGATTCCGGGAGTCTCGCGCATCAGGTAGAGAAGCATCAACACATCCGGCTGCTTGAGGACTTGTCGCTTACTGGCTCCCTCAATACCGAGGATAGCTTGCATCGATCGCGTTCTTGGCTCGTAATCCGCTAAGTTGATCTCTTCGAGCTTGAAAAATCCTTCACACTGCTCTATAATACCAGTCTCCGGATTGTAGGCAATCCACATATGACTGATAATGTCACGCCAACGGGCTTGCCGCTCTAAGGTGAGATGGAGTTTGCTCTCCAACTGTTTAGCCTGATTGGGATGTTTATCACGCAACCATTCTAGGACTTCAAGCGCCTTCTCAAGATGCCATTGCACCATCCGGTTGGTGAAGGCGTTGTTGCTGACGTGTTCGTGGTATTCATCCGGGCCAATCACCTCGCGGATTTCGTAATACTCCTGCTTGGGATTCCACTCAACGCGGCTACCCCAGTAAACGGCAGTATCCAAGATGATTTCAGCGCCGTAGTCGCGCATCCACTCGTCGTCGCCAGTGGCTCGCCAGTATTGAGAGACGGCATAGGCAACATCAGTATTGATGTGAAGTTCGCGATCGCCGCACCAAATTCGCACCAATTCATCACTATCATCTGCGGGTGGCACCCAACGCGGAGTCACCTCATCTCCTGTACTCGCACTTTCCCAGGCAAATATTGCTCCTTTGTAGCCAGAGCTTTTAGCCTTACGCCGCGCCCCTTCTAGGGTATGGTAGCGGTAGGTCAGCAAATTCCGAGCTAAATCGGGTTGGGTATAAATCAGGAACGGTACGATAAATATCTCCGTGTCCCAAAAGACGTGACCGCGATAGGCAAAGCCAGAGAGTGTCTTCGCTGGGATGCTAACGGTATTATCCTCACGCGGTGCACAGATGAGTACCTGGAACAAGTTGTAGCGAATCGCCAGTTGGGCTTTAATGTCGCCCTCAATCACCACATCGCTCAATTGCCACACCTCTTCCCAAGCCGCTTCCTGAGCTGCAAGTAGGCTCGTGTAGCTACCGACTTCTTTAATCTTGTCTTGGGCCGCTTGTGCTGGAAGCTTCTCCTCCCGTGAAGTGAAGACGGTTACCACCTTCTCCAGTGCCACGGTTTGTCCGGGCTGAACAGAGAAAGTTGCAGCCAAACTGGGGTAACCCTGACACCCGGTTACACGCACAGACGCATTAGACTCCGATACCGTTAGCCGATTGGCAATGCCGAGTTCGATGCCGGAGTTGCGAGTGCGAAGGTACATCCATGTGGCATGATCCCCTTTGTCTGTGGTGATATCTCCTTGGTTGAGCCATTCCCAGTGCATCACCCCTTGGTTATCTGGGTAACCGTTGATGCTCGCCTGAATCTCAACCGTTCCCTCGAAATCCAACGGCGTCACCTGGCAACGCAGGGCTAAAACATGGCGATCCGTTAAGCTGGCAAAGCGCTCGAAGTGAATATCTACCGTGTAACCCGACTCACTGCGCCAGCGCACATCCCGACTCAAAACCCCCCGGCGCAGGTCAAGTTGACGCCTATAACTAATAATCTCACCTTGGTCGAGCCGGAAGCGATCGCCATTGATAATCACAGCGATTGGCAGCCAGTCGGGGCAGTTCGCCAATTCGGTGTGGACAACGGGAACATCGTCGTAGACACCGTGGATTAGGGTAGCTCCCATGCTACCCAAATAGCCTTCTTCGAGACTGCCCCGTGTACCTAAGTAACCGTTACCGATGGTAAAAACGGTTTCCTTATAGTGCAATTGGGTCGGGTCAAACTGAGTTTCGATGACAGCCCAGTCTGTATATGAAAAATGGCAGTTATTTTCGGTCATTTGTCCCTTGTCGTTCGTCTTTTGTCTGAAGAGGAGTTGAAAGTTAGCAGGTTGAAAGTTAGCAGGTTGAAAGTTGGCAGGTTGAAAGTTGTCGGCTTTAATGTTCTAACCTGGGCTAAGCCCCGCTGCGCTAACAACCCTCCAACCCTTAGTGACTACCGCTGCATGTGTTGCTGTAACAACTGTTCCGCTCGGGGCTTGTAGAACAGATAAAACAATGCTTCTAAATAGCGCTGCATGGCGTCCCGATGGTCGGAAGAAGCATAGTTCCAGAAGCCGTAAATTTTAGCCAAGCCAAGTAGTTGTTTGGTGTGGCTTTTCCAGCTATATTTGTCGCGGACTCGCTTGATTGCCGCTTGAGAAATTTCGTTCCAGTAGTTCGGTTCTTGCTCGCATTGAGAAATAAATTGGAGAATTTTTGCGGCAGTTCCCGCTAAATCCGTAGGATTAATGTGAAAACCATTCACTCCATCTTGAATGATTTCTAAAGACCCGCCGAATTGTGTCGCAAAGGTGGGTAAACCCGAAACCATGGCTTCCAAAATTGACAGACCAAACGCTTCAAAACGAGCGGGGAGGACAAATATACCGCCACAATCTGCGATCGCTCGATAGACTTCACCACTATCAGGCGTATTGAAGCGCGAACCCAACCATCGTACCTTCCCGTGGAGATTGTACTGGTCGATAATCTGCTGGAGCTTTTCGATTTCACCTCTTTCTTCGGAGTCTTTAGCTTCCTCAGGATGCACTTTACCTGTCACGAGTATCAGGTTGCAACGCTCCTGTAACTCTTGGCTTTGACCGAAACATTCTGCTAAACCCGTGAGGTTTTTGCTCGGATACAGGGGGGCTAAAGCCAAGATGGGTCGCTTGCTGGTATCGTCGAGGTGACCGATGATTGACCCGCCTTCTTGGGTAAAGAGCAACTCTTTAATCCGCTCACCTTGGTTCGATTCTCGTTGTGCAGTTTGAGTATAGGGGAAGAAAACGGTTTCATTTACCCCCGGTGGCACCACATTAAATTTGGGGCTGAACAAATCGATGCCATCGGACACATGATACAGATGGGGCATCGTGAAATACTTATAGGACTCATACTGTCCCAACTGTTCAGGCGTCCCTACGATTTCTTGATAGGTGCTAGTCAGGATGAAATCTGCGGCATTCATCCCGATCAAATCAGCGGTGAATTCCAGGGAGAAGTGGTATTTCTCCTCTAAATCTTTCCAGTAGAGGTTACTAAAAAGATATCGGGGCTTTTCCAAAACGTGGGCAATATGGCACTGAGTTACCTTCAAGCGTCTCGATAGCAGGAACGAAACGATACCGCCATCGGAATAGTTGCCGACGATCAGATCGGGACGTCCTTGAAACTCTTCAAGGAGTTCTTGTTCTGCTTTTTGAGCAAAGGTTTCTAAGTAAGGCCAAATCTCAAACCGTGAAATCCAGTTTTGGGTGACGTTGGCATTGAATTCGGGGAAGGGAACTCGTAAAATCCAGGCATTTTCGGTTCCTTGGATTTTTTCTAAGCGTTCGTGCGAGTTTGTTCCCTCACTATTGGGAATCAGACGTGTTAAAATAATTACCTTCGGCTGGACACCCACCACATCAAGCCCAGCCAGCTTAATATCTTCTTGGAGTTGTTTCTCTAAACTCCGAGCTTGATTGAGGACGTAGACCACTTGACCGGCTGTTAGAGGGCGTCCCAGGGTATCTTCTTGATTTACCTGACCGTGGACGGCGACCAAGACGATGCGAAAGACCAGGGGGATATGAGAAATAAAGGCTTCGAGTACCGCATGATCAGGTGAGTCAATCAAGCGATCGAGCAGTTCTAGTGTTTCCCGTACTCGGCCTGCGGTGTTGCCCCATCCGGGTTCAAAGCCCAACGCTTGGAGTTTTGAGCGAAACTCTTGATAAGGTTCGTTGGCTGGGCGTTCGCTGACAAAATGTAAAGCCAGCTTGAGTTGTTGGGAAAACTGAGCCGTTGATTGAATCTGCTCATTAACCATCAACGGTTGGTCTTTGTACTTCGAGTGCCGCAGGATGTTCAGAAAGGCTTCTAGCCACGACTGTCCGGAGGTACTGCCTTTGTCCCGCTTGCCATCGGTAAACAGTTGACTCGACAAATAACGGTGGAGAAACTCGATTCCCTTACCAATATTTCTGGGGTCACGAATCGTGGGAGAAAAGCTGTAAAAGGGATGCACATCGATTTCGAGGACATCACCCTTAGACACTCCACCCGGATAGGATGGCAGTTCATCAGTACTACCGTAGACGATGCGATCGCCTAACTTGAGCCACTCTTGCACCGGCATCCGCTCAACACGACTGAGGTCATCTGTCACACGACAGACTTCTTGAGAGGCAATTTTGGGTCGAATAATAAACCAGATACTTTCCTCTTCCACAATAATTTCATGCGTATAGCGAATCAGTTCGCCAAGAGCAGAAGAGTGGTAAAAGTAAGCTGGTTTTTGATTGTTTTTACAAAAATCTTCAAAAGCTTGCAAAATTTCATTTCGCAGGAAGTACCGCTCTTTTTCAGTGCGTAACTGCTCTAGTAACTGGCGCAGATCGGATTTCTCGTCACTTTCAAGAACGGCTCGTAATATTTCACTCATAATTACTCCCTCATGTAATTGCGTTATCAATGAGAGCGGCTTTCCAGGTAATCCTTACTCCATCTGCCTGGGGTACAGTGGCTTGATTCCCCAAGGATAAACCCGAAGAATTCCAGGAACAGATTAAAGGAAAGAAAACCTTACCATTACTCCCTATTTTTTATTTCCTTGAGCGGTACGACACCTCCTTGTTAGGGAACATTTTGGGCTGTGGTGCTGTCAAACAATAGCGTTAGCGTCGGTGTTTTGGATAACGTTATCGTTCTTGGGGCGCTTTGAGTCCACCAGCCGAACGAAGTCTGGCCGTAGCGGCGTCAAGAGCGTCAGAGATTAGGGTAGCGATATTTTTTATCGCCTGATTTTGCTGCGCCGAACCCCTTAAGTAGGGGAAGCTGCGCTTTGTCGGTGTTGCAACGGGGGTGATCCTCTAACAGGCTAAAGATAGCGTCCTTTATCTGTCGCGATGGGTTGGCTCTTGGGACAGGCAAACCATAAACCCCCACTAGGTTGGCTCACCTGTTGACTTCCCGATGTTGTGTTATCCTCCATCTGAATACCTAGATGTTGAAAACCCTATCCGGAAGAAAAATTAAATTTATTTTCCCAAGAAGTAAAAAGCCTAATATGCCGATAAAACATTCAACCTAAAGCGATTGAGTATCCTTATTTGATGGCAAAATCTGTTGAACGTTCAAGCAGGAATAAGCTATCCTTATTCTACCTGCTCACCTTGATATTCCACGTTGATAGGAATAGAACGGATTGATTCATAGGGCTAAAAGTAGTCCCAACAGCTCGTATAGTAATGAGATAAAGCTCGGAGCATTTCAACCATTAAGATACAACCCCTAGACGAGAAGCATAGGTACATTTTTCTATTTTTTGAACTCTAGAAGCCTACTCGCTAACCTAGCGTCATTTTTGTATCTGAGGCACCCCTTCTTTCAATTCTAAGCTGCTAATCCACATTAGTGGCTCATTCTTAGCAGAGTCTTTAAATTTCCTCTCGTCAGGAATAGAGTTATTCCTCGTTGTTTAACGAGTGGAAATTAAAAAAAAACTTAAGCTAGGTTTGCCTCAAAGGCAGACCCTAGACTGTTGTAGCAAATTTTTTAGGAAGAACTCCTCTTATAATAATGGCAAAATTTAAGATGGAATGAAAAATATTTAATCACTTACCTATTACCCCTTTCCCGCCACAATAATTTCACGAATGGTCAGACTGAGTATTGAAGGGTTGCCAAGCTTACAGTAAGTAATTTTGCTGTAGAAAGAGGCTCGCTAGTTGATTTGCTAATGGTATGACGTGTTCCTGAGAAAATAAAGTTCTCTCGCTAGAGAATTTGAGACAGAAACTGGCGGGTACGCTCTTGTTGAGGATTCTGGAAAAAGTCTGGGGGGGCAGCTTCTTCCACGATGATGCCGCTATCCATGAGTGCGATTCGGTCAGCCACCTCACGGGCAAAGCCGACTTCATGGGTTACAACTACCATTGTCATGCCGGTTTGAGCGAGCGATCGCATCGTATCCAAAACTTCCCGTACCATCTCCGGGTCAAGGGCAGAGGTAGGTTCATCAAATAGCATAATCTTCGGCTGCATGGCAAGAGCACGAGCAATGGCCACTCGTTGCTGCTGTCCTCCTGAAAGTTGACCGGGATACTTGTATGCTTGCTCTAAAATCCCGACACGTTCCAACAACTGTATCGCCACCTCTTCTGCTTTCTTTTTCGACCAGCGCCGTACCCAAATGGGTGCCAGTGTGACATTTTTCAGCACCGTCAAGTGGGGAAACAAGTTAAATTGCTGAAACACCATCCCCACTTCCTTGCGAATCGCGTCGATGTTGCGGATATCGTGGGACAGTTCAATACCATCAATGACAATCTGTCCCCGTTGGTACTCCTCTAACCCATTAAAGGTACGAATGAAGGTGGATTTACCCGAACCCGAAGGCCCCATAATCACCACCACTTCCCCTCGGTTTACGGTGAGGCTAACACCCCGCAGTACATGAAACTGGTTGCTGGCATACCATTTGTGAACATCTTGAGCAATGATTGCTGGTTTTTCCTCGGCTGATGGGTTACTCTCCTCCAGAGGGAGGGGTTGCTGTTGTGACATTAATAATTTAAATACTTGAGCTAATACATTGATTTTGCACCATACTTGGCGGCTGGAAGCCCTCCGATACAAGATATCGGTAATTGATCGAAGTTTGATTTGACCAGACAGCCACTAAGCAAGCATAAGTAGGTACGCTAAAAAAACCAAACCTAGTTGAGTTGTAGGGTAGGCATTGCCCACGATCAACCCTGCAACCCTGGCAAAGATTTGTGTCTAGGGAATGCCCACCTTACGTTTAATTAGATGCCTCTACTTAGTACTCCTTGGAACAATAAAAAGAATGACCCTCTCGTTAAAATGAGCAATTTATAGGTGTGCAACTCGTGAAAAAGATTCTGATCGTCGTCCATCAACCGACTTCTGATACCGGACTAGTGGGGAAAATCTTGTGTAGTGGGGGGTATACGCTCGATATCCGAGTCACCAGTCAGCAAGACGAACTTCCCCCAACAATGGATAACCACGATGCTGCCGTGATTTTCGGGGGGCCGATGAGTGCCAATGATAGCGAAACCCTGCCGTTTATTCGTGCTGAACTCGATTGGATTCCCGTAGTGCTGGAATCGGGTAAGCCTTACCTGGGAATTTGCCTGGGCGCTCAATTGTTGGCCCGCGTCCTCGGCGCAACGGTTCAACCGCATTCCGATAATTGGGTGGAAATCGGTTACTTCCGAGTTATGCCTACTGGAATTGACAGCGAACAGTTCAGTCAGCCGTTGCAGGTTTACCACTGGCACCGTGAGGGGTTTGAACTACCTAACGGGGCTGTCTCGTTGTTTGCAGGCGATATTTTTAAGAATCAGGCATTTCGTTACGGTGAAAAAGCCTATGGGCTACAATTTCATCCTGAAATGACCCGAAAGATGCTGGAAAAGTGGACAACAGAGGGGGTTCACATGCTGAGCTTATCTGGGGCGCAATCTCGTGATGAGCAACTCCACCAGCATTCGTTGTATGCTCCGGCTATGGAACATTGGCTTACGGGTTTCTTGTGTCAGTGGTTGGGACAGGAAGCAATTGACCAAAAAGCTTGTGCTTAGGAAGCATAACTAGTTTAAATTGTCAACTTTTTAACGAAGGTTTGAAAGGATTGACACCACGACCAAAAGCGATCGCCGGGTGTAAACCGCTAATCGTTTCTCTTGCCCAAGCCTTGGCAAGGGGTAGGGGTGAGCAGTATAGCTCCATGATTCTTGCTCAGTTGAGGGTCCCAACAAGAATTTCTGGTTAATCTTTCTCTAAATTGTTCCTGATTTCCGGAAGATGGGGCTGGAAAACAGAATAATTTATTTGCGTCTACTCTTTGACTTCGCCCTTGAGGAGAAAAAATGAAATGTTTAACTTGAGATTATCATTTCTTTACATGATATTGACAAAGCCAGAGAATAGTAAGTACCTTTACAGGGACTACCTAATTTTTCAGGAGCTCATCCGAGTTTCGTGATAAAACTTAACGGATAAGTTCTTACTTGTGTGTATTCGAGTCCCGATCACAGACAGCAAGCCAACGCAGACGTTATTTCTCTGATCGCAGAAAACAGCGGCAAGTGTGAAGTTGCTGCTAAGCTGTCATCTCAATGGCTTGCTCCTGGTGATTAGGATCTAAAATTCATAAAGCATCAACCAGGGTTCCCTCTGCCGCCGTTCAATTCGGTGGTGGATAGGAAGTCTTCCTACCCCCTACGAGGTAGAAGAATACTGAATCTAGGATAGGTAGAAGGCTTACTCTTTCCCCTCCTCCCAGTTTTTACTTGTAGGTATTCTTTGGGTGGGCAAGGAGTAAGTCGGACACCCTCGAGATCTTGCCAAAGCGCTGGAGGAGCGGTCACTTAAGAAAGATTTGAATTTACCATCTTAATTCCCCTTTGGCAAGAGGTTGTCAAGCAATATCTGGAGGAAGGTTGCTAGGATATGACCTAGGTGCGAACTTACTGTTTTGGAGCTGCGTGTACATTAAATTTTGCAAGTCATCTCGACGCACCTCTATACCAGCTGTTAGATTACCGGGTGTATCAAAGAAAACTGTACTAGTGACAGTCTCTAAAGCCAACATCTGGAACAGAATGTGAGTGACGGGGATCGGCAAAGCGAGGAGTTGAGGGTCCGAAACCGACTGAAAGTCAGCCGCGTCTTTCAGAGTAGAAAAAGCATAAATGACATTTTTTTCAACCTCCGGTTGAGTGCGATTACTCAATGTGGTAACAACCCAACCCTCATCGAGAGTCTGGAGGATGTGATACTCCAAATGTCTGAGCTGATTAGCAAGGTGTTTAAGTACGGGTGCGATCGCTTCAACAAGTTTGGGTGTCGTCCCATCTTGTGGTGCACTGTCAATCAAAAGTTGAATCTGTTGTTCTAAATCCATGAGAAATCAAGGAAAGCCTGAGTGCTGCTATAAGAAGTCTAAACCCAGATTCAATCGGTCGAGCAAGCGCGTGTTAGGGTCTAAAGTTAACAAATGAAAATCATGAGGGAAGTCTGCCAGGGCGTGGAAGCAATTTTTCAAATGCTGTATAACGAATTCCGGCAGTCCATTCGTGCTTCCGAACAGAATTGCCGCGAAGTTGCATCCCGTTTAGCAGACGAAGTCAATCGAATCTGTCACGAAAGCAGTCGAATTCAAACATCTGGAGACATTGAGAGTTGGGCAAATACCCTGGCAACCCATCGCCTCAAGCAAGTTTTAAGTTACTACAAACTGGGGTCACAGCGGGGACGGGTAGAACTTCAGAGTACCTTGAGTGCGATCGTCTACCGCTACATTACACCGCCCACCGCACCCGCCAGTTATCAGGCGCGGTTAACCTTAATTGAAGATTTCTTACAGGGATTTTACGTCGAAGCCCTAAACGCTTTTCGGCGGGAAAACATAATTGATACCTCTTACCGTCCGCGAACCCTTTTGGAACTAGCGGAATACATGGCGTTTACCGAGCGTTATGGGAAGCGACGTATTCCTTTACCCGGTCGTCGATCTCAGCAATTAGTAATTCTCCGGGCGCAAACCTTCTCCCAGCAGCAACCTCCAGAGACATCTGTCGATATGGACACAGCCGCTGAAGGGGCAGCACCTGAGTCAGACACCAACTGGAACGATGTAGCCATCCAGCAGGTGCGAGAGATGATGGTTGCCTCCGAACCCGAACCTCTAGAAGCAAGCCTGCGGGACACCGTCATTGAGGAATTACTCAAGTATCTCGAAGAACGCCAGCAACAAGATTGTGCCGACTACTTCGTTCTCCGCCTGCAAGACCTCCCTACGAGCGAAATTGAGCATCTTTTGAATCTCACCCCTCGCCAGAGAGATTATTTGCAGCAGCGTTTTAAATACCATCTTGTTAGGTTTGCCCTTTCTCACCGCTGGGAACTGGTTCATCAGTGGTTAGAAGCCGATTTAGAACGCAATCTTGGTCTGACGCCTTGGGAGTGGCAACAGTTCCAGGCTAAAATTAACGCCCAGCAGCAAGAATTACTCGAACTCAAGCAACACGGTTGCTCCATTAGTGAGATTTCCCAAGCCCTAGGTTGTTCCGTTACCCAGGTGGAAAAGCGATGGTTTAAGCTACTTGAAATCGCCTGGGATATTCGCAATAGTTCAGTATCCGGATCAGGTGCATCTCGCGATGAATAGTGACATGGATAACAACTCGGACCCCCTATATAGCCGTTTACTTGAATGGTTATTACAAGAGTCCGTTCCTGCTGCTTCACCCTCGGCGGAGGGGCAGGCAGATACTTCTGTCCCTACTGACGAACTAAGGGCAGCGGATTTTGAATTGGAGCAGTTAGATCCAATTGATTTAGACGACTTGAACATTGCATCCTTTAACACCAACAACGCGGCTTACGACCGCATACGGGAAAAAGGAGAATTCCAGACCCGTGAGGAACATGAACCGGCGTGTGAGAGCACGCCTTACCACTTGGGAGATATGCCGACTGTGCAAAACCGTTTTCAGGCAATTTTAAAACGCCGACTAAAATCCGAAATTGAACGTCATCCCCCTTTGTTTCCCTGGGAGACTGACTTATCTGACTATGAACCTGATATTTCTGACGCTAGGACAGGCTCTCTAGTTCCTCCTGTTCGCTTGTGGATGCCCCAGCTATTTAATCTGACTTTACCCGTTACTCTGCCAGAAAATGTTTTAGCCCAACTGCTAGATGCTTGCTCAGAGGCGGTATATTCCCGGCGTCAACTCGGAGCCAAACTAGTCCATGCCGTAGAAAACTTATTCCCCGACCAATTCCAAGCGCTCAACCAACTGGCAGGGATGGTGCTGCTTTATCCGAGTCGTTCGGGGGAACGGTTGCAAGTCTCTGCTAGTAGTTACGACTCCGCTAGCGCTGAGCAAAAGATGACGCTAGCCCTGTTAGCTGCCAAAGAGATTATCAGTGCTCTAACTGTACCCATTTCTCCGACTCAAACCCCCGTAGAACGGCAGTGGCAGACTACAGCAGGCGTTGTATCCGTGCAGGCAGAGTATCAGATGCAAGACGGAGTACTCAAACTCCGCGTCATGGCTCGTTTACCTCGCGGTGGCAGCTTGACTCTGCGAACCCCTCAGGCATCGGCAAGTACCCAGCGCACCTATCCCGGTTACCTGAGTGTGGAATCCTTTGATTTACAACCGAACCAAACCTATCCGTTAGAAATCCGTTTCCATGATTCGGAACAGACGCCCTTAATTTTCTCTATCTGCCCGACTATGTAAGCTGAAAAATCGTGGGTGGACTTGCCTTAGGACTCGCCAAAAAATAAATTACCCCGTTTGAGATGGGGGAAAAGGGAACTCGGTGCCCCCTTTGAGGATAAGGGGCAGGGGGAAAGGGAAAAGGTTGATTAAGTTCCTTTTACCTTTAACTTTTTTCTAACCAAACTGGGAAGTTATTTCTGTGCAGCTCCTTAATCCTAAAGACTCTTGAAGCAGTCCTTAGTCATTAGTTTCTATACTAATGACCAGTGACTCATGACAAGTGACCTTGACTATGTCTAACCCTGGAGGAATTCGGCATCTACAGCGTCTACCCGTTTTTGGTCAGGTGTGGAAGCGTTTTGAATCCATGCCGATTCCCGAAACAGAGAGCTCAATTTTACTGCGGGCGCTGGTGCAGGCACTGGTGATCGTTGGGATTATCGCCACAGATTTTGCTGCCGACACTCAGATGAGCTTGTGGGCAATACCGTTAAGTATTCTTGGAGCAACCTGGAGTTGGTACCGCCGCCGTAGCCGCAACATCACCGTCAAATTTCTGCTGGCGATTGGAATGTTGCTGGCATTGGGAGCATTCTTGGGCAGGTTGATTGGTCAGCTTAACGATACCCGCTTGATTCTGGCAGAGTTGTTAATTCAGCTGCAAGTCCTGCACAGCTTTGATATGCCTCGCCGGAAAGACTTAGGGTATTCAATGGTGATCGGACTGATTCTGTTAGGGGTTGCTGGTACCCTAAGTCAGACATTAACCTTTGCTCCCCTGTTGTGTGTATTTTTAGCGATCGCTCTTCCAGTTCTTGTTTTAGACTATCAGTCGCGCTTGGGTCTACACAGAAAACAGAGAGTGAAAAGCTCCTCAAACCGGATTCTTCGCTTTTCACCCCTTTCACTCCAGCGTTTGGGTCTATTTCTGGTGGTGATCGTCGGGCTGGGGTTGTTGATTTTTGCCCTGATGCCTAGATTTCCGGGATATCAACTGCAAACCTTTCCCGTCAGTGCTCCGGAAAGTTTTGCTGACCAAAGTTTTCCGGATAACGAGCGACGTGGCATCATCAACCCAGGTTATGTGCGTGAGGGCACCCAAGGCGATGGCGAGGGCGCTGGTGGAGAAGATGGCACCACCGGGTCGGGATTGATGAATGATACTTTTTATTACGGTTTTGGCAGCAAAATTAACCAAAACCTCCGGGGAGTCCTGAAGCCGAAAGTCGTATTGCGGGTGCGCTCCCAATCACCAGGATTTTGGCAGGTATTGGCGTTTGACCGCTATACCGGTCAAGGATGGGAAATCTCTCGCGACGATAAGGTCGTAAGGGTGAATCGACCGGAGTGGTCGTATCGGTTTTTTCTACCTACATCGGTTACTGCCGAGCGCACCAAACAGATCATCCAAACCTATACCGTAGTCTC
>JBFLZA010000172.1:0-14071 GCA_040756535.1 Cyanobacteriota bacterium | reverse complement strand
ACATCTTAATGCGTTTGGGCATGATTCAGACTGGAATCAACTGGTTGGGAAACCCCATCACAGCAATGATGGCAGTCATCGCCGCCGATGTTTGGAAAACTACACCCTTCATCAGTATCCTACTGCTTGCAGGCTTGCAATCAATTCCCGAAGACCTTTACGAAGCTCATACCATTGATGGCGCAACACCTTGGCAAAGTTTTATCAACATTACGCTGCCTTTGTTGATGCCGCAAATTTTAATTGTATTGCTATTTCGCTTTGCTGGGGCGTTTGGAGTATTCGACCTCATTCAAGTTATGACAGGAGGCGGGCCTGGGGGCGCAACTGAAGTGGTATCACTCTACATCTACGCCACAGTCATGCGTTATTTGGATTTTGGATATGGCGCAGCTTTGGTTGTGGTGACATTTCTGTTTCTGGTAGCTGTTGTGTTGATAGGTAGTTTTTTATTGAGTAAATATAGGGCTAATATTTCAGGAAGTAATTAAAAAGTAACAGAAGATGGGCATTGCCTATGCTCAACCTTGCAATTTTCATAAAAACTTTTCTAGGCAATGCCCACCCTACAGCTTAATCCGAAAAAATATATTTTACCTCTTCAATCCTCTTGAGAGGATTTGAGCTATGAGCCAGGGATTTAAATTCCTGGTGGACGAACGGGAAAATCCAATATAAAAGTTAAACAAAATCAAAAATCTAAATGACTGTAACTCAAAAACTAGAGACAAATCATACCCAAGTCAGCAGTGGAATAAATCTCCTTCGGGCTGTTATCCTCCCACTAGGAATCTTATTCCTCTTAATCTTTTGCCTAGCACCAGTCCTCTGGCAATTACTTACCTCTATTAAACTAGACCAGGATATATCCGCTGTTCCCAATGTCTATATTCCCAGTCAGTATACCTTTAAACACTATATTGACTTATTCTTACGTCGCCCTTTTGCGCGATACATGCTTAATAGTACTTTTGTATCGCTTATCTCTACATTTCTATGTTTGGCAATTGGCACCCCAGCCGCTTACGCTCTGGCACGCTTGCGATTGCCGGGACAACATCTTATTTTGGCAGGCATTTTATCGATTACTTTATTTCCCTTTGTTTTGTTCTTCTTGGGTTTGTTAGAAGTTATCCAACTGCTGAAACTGGGCAATAATTACCTGGCTTTGATTATTCCCTATACAGCAATCAATTTGCCCCTAACTATTTCAGTGATGCGAAGTTTCTTTCTCCAGTTGCCAGTAGAGTTAGAAGACGCCGCTAAAGTAGATGGCTACAACACGTGGCAAATGTTGACGCAAATTTTGCTGCCAATGACGGTGCCTGCACTGATAACAACTGGAGTTCTTACCTTTATCTTTGCGTGGAACGAGTTTATTTTCGCCCTTACGTTCATTACTCGTGAATCCATGAAGACAATTCCCGTTGCTACTGCACAGTTAGGTACCACATCGGTGTTTGAATTGCCCTACGGTGCCATTGCAGCAGCTACGGTTTTGGGGACGCTGCCTTTAGTGTTACTCGTGCTGTTTTTCCAGCGTCGGATTGTTCAAGGACTAACAGCAGGTGCGATTAAAGGTTAAAGTTTGTTAGACCTCTTGCACCCACTCAATCGACCTCGTCAATCAATCAAATTCATCTGCTATAGGTAGCGTACCCTTCGGGAAGGCTTACGCCTATATCTGCGGTTCATAAACTCAAATCAGTATTTTGGCGAGAAGTCTCTTGTTAACGCTTGAGTGCCAAAGTCAATCCATCGGCAATGGGGACAAGACTCAGAGTTATCCGTTCATCTTGGTGTAACTTCTTGTTAAGAGAACGAATTTTATTGGTACGGTTATCCTGTACCTGGGAATCAGCAACTTGTCCTGACCAAAGCACATTATCAATAGCAATTAAACCACCGGGGCGAATTAACTGGAGCGATCGCTCATAATACTCGTCATAATGGCTCTTATCCGCATCAATGAACGCAAAATCAAAGGTTCCCGCCTGTCCCGATGCTAAAAGTTTATCGAGGGTAGAGACTGCGGGTGCCAGTCGTAAATCAATTTTGTCCGCTACTCCTGCCGCTTCCCAATAGCGACGAGCAATGGCAGTATATTCCTCACTCAGATCACAAGCAACAATTTTGCCATTGGGGGGTAGTGCCAGTGCGACGCATAAAGAGCTGTACCCTGTAAAAACACCAACTTCTAACGTTTTTGTGGCACCGAGTAACTGTACTAGCAGCGCCATGAATTGGCCCTGTTCTGGCGCAATCTGCATCATTGCCATAGGATGATTGGCAGTTTCTTCGCGCAGTTGCCGGAGAATATCGGGTTCTCGCAGGGAAACGGACAAAAGGTAATCGTAGAGTTGATGATCAAGGCCAATCGTCTTTTTTGACATGGTGGGTGTCTTGCGAATGGTTGATGGGTAAGGGGTAATGGATAGTGGACTTAAATCGAATGGCACTGACATAAGCCCTGAACTAAAGTTCGGGCTTAAAGCTAAAACCCGTTAAAACGGGTTGAAAAGGTTGCCCAGTAAGCTTTAGCTTGACATAGCTTTGAGCCGGAAATTTATTTCCAGGCTATACAAGTCAGTGCCATTCGACTTAAACCAATTTCTGATTACCACTGCTTATCCTATCGTTGGGACGTGATATGCATAGAACCGCAAGATGGATCATCAGCGTTGTTTTAACTGTGTTTTGCCTAGTGACACTGACGGCTTGTGGGACAAATACGCCACCTTTAAGTTTGGTACCCAGTAAGCAAATTGTGGAAAAAGCGATCGCATTTCAAGTTCAGCAAACCCGACAGCGACTCACTCAAAAATTGCGATCGGCACCGCCAAATTTTGAAATCACTCAGGTAAAACTCAAGCAACTAGAACCTTTGTACCTTGACAATTTACCCACCTACCATATTTGGGGTAGCTATAGCCTCAACAATAAGCTGTCGTCTCAACAGATTACTCAGCAATACCCCTTCGATGTTTACCTCCAGCGCCAGCCACAAGGTAAAACCTGGCGTCTGCTCATACCGGAAGGGATTAGCAATGGTACTCCAGTCAACTGGCGTACCTACTTAATTCCATGATTTGTTCTCCTGTCAATGCCCATCTAGGGCATAGGTATTTTCAGCAGTTTTATTTAAGCTTGTAACAAATCTCAATACTCAGTGCTGGTAGAGGTTGCTATGTTATCCAGCCGTTTGCCTGAGCCTTCCCTGGCGATTGAACAAGTTCTAGATTGCCTGGGAGCGATCGCACTTGGTACTCATCAAACCCAATCATTAGACGATATCCTGAACACAGCCGTTCAGGAAGTGTACAAACTCCTGCAAATTGACAGATTTCTCATTTATCGCTTCCAACCTGATGGCAGTGGTGTTGTCGTGGCTGAGTCGGTGAGTTCTAGCTGGACATCTGTAATCAGCCAAACGATCAATGACCCTTGCTTTACAAGTAACAAAACTGAGGCTTATAGGCAAGGTCACTTTAGCGCTGTTGCTGACATTTACGCCGATGAACTTCAGCCCTGTTACGTGGAATTATTAGCCCAGTTCCAAGTGCGGGCTAACTTAGTCGTTCCCATCCTTTCTTCCACTCCCCCCCTTGCTAAGGGGGGGCAGGGGGGGGTGTTGGAGATGGAGGGAGAATCCAACATCCCAAATCAATTGTGGGGATTACTCATTGCTCATCACTGTTCTGATGCTCGGCAGTGGAAACCGTTAGAGGTGAAATTACTGCAACAAGTGGCGCTACAGATAGCGATCGCGATTCAGCAAACACAAATTTACCAGCAAACTCAAACAGAACAGCAGCAGCGACAAGAGGCCCAAGCCAAACAACAAGCGAGTGAGCAATTTTTGCACAGCATCTATGATGGTGCTGCCAATGCAATTTTTGTGGTGGATGTGCTGCCGTCAGGTGAATTTCGCTTTGCTGGCTTAAACCCAGCCGATGAGCAATTAACTGGATTGCGAGTACAAGAAGTTCTAGGCAAAACACCCGAACAAGTACTCCCACCTGAGGCAGCGGCGGCCGTGTCTGCTAACTATACTCGGTGTGTCCAAGCGGGAACGACAATTACCTATGAAGAGTGCTTACCCTTTCAAGGTGAAGAGACTTGGTGGCTAACCACCCTTACCCCGCTACGAGATGCTCAGTCTCGGATTTATCAGCTGACGGGTACCAGTATCAATATTAGCGATCGCAAGCAGACAGAAGAGAGCTTAAGAATACAACAGGAGTTTCTTGGCAATGTGATTGATACAAACCCGAACTTGATTTGTGTCAAAGACTGGGAAGGAAAATTTAAGCTAGTCAATCAAGCACTTGCAGATATTTATGGAACAACCGTTGAAGACTTAATCGGCAAAACTGATACAGATTTTAATTCCAATCGTGCAGAAGTAGAGCAATATCTTCAGGATGATCGAGAAGTGATGACCACTTTGCAAGGCAAGTGCATTCCCGAAGAAACTCTCACCTCTGCCAACGGAGAAGTTCATTACTTGCAAACCATCAAGAAACCCCTGCTATCGCCTGATGGTAAGGCGCGTTATGTTCTTGTTACAGCAACTGATATTACAGCTCGCAAACGGGCAGAACAACAACGCGACAAGGAAGCCAGCGAAAGGCATCGTTTATTTCAACAAATTGAGCAGCAAAATCAAACCTTAGAAACCGAAGTGCAAGAGCGCACTGCTTTGCTAAGTTACATCAACAAACAACTCCTTGATGAAATTCGGGAACGTCAACGATTGACAGCCCAAATCGAGCAACAAGCAAGAACATTGGACACAGTCCTCTACGCTTCTCCCGATGATATTTATATGTTCGATAGAGCGGGATGTTATCTCTACGCGAACTCTCGTGCTCTACAGTCCATGAGTGTATTCCTCCAAAAGCAAAAGCCGCTACAACTCTCCGAAATTGTCGGCAAAACCGGGTATGAGCTAGGGTTTCCTACAGAGTTGATGGAGCCACATAAAGCTCGTTTGGAACAGGTATTCGTGACAGGCGAACCCTTAACGGGCGAATTCAGCCATCCACGGAATAAGGAGATTAGGTATCGAGATTCCATCCTTACCCCACTCTACGACTCAGGTGGCACTGTTGAAAAAATTGTCGTTACCAGCAGGGATATTACTGAGCGCAAACGAGCGGAGTTGGCACTGCAAGAATCGAACCAACAGATTACCAATATTTTAGAAAGCATTACAGATGCCTTCTTGGCCCTTAACGGTGAATGGCAATTTACTTATATGAACCCTAAAGCAGAGCAACTTTTACAACGAAGGCAAGAAGAGCTTCTCGGTAATAATGTCTGGGATGAGTTTCCAGAAGCTGTAGATTTGATATTTTACCGAGAATACCACAGGGCAATATCAGAGCAGGTCAGTGTTGCCTTTGAAGAATTTTATCAGCCCCTTAATAGCTGGTTTGAAGTTCACGCTTATCCGACAAGAGATGGTTTAGCTGTCTATTTTCGAGACATCACTGAGCGCAAGAAAGCAAACGATAGAATTAAAACGTCTCTGCAAGAAAAAGAAACCCTTCTCAAAGAGATTCATCATCGCGTTAAAAACAATTTGCAGGTTATTTCCAGTCTACTGCGATTGCAGTCTAGGCAAATTCGAGACCAACAGGTTCTTGACTTATTTAAAGACAGCCAGAATCGAGTGCAGGCAATGGCTCTGATTCACGAACTCCTTTACCAATCTCCCAATTTAGCTCAAATTGAGTTCCAAGACTATATCCAAACGCTAGTTGGTAATTTGTGCCGCTCCTACGACGCTCAAAAACAGGGTGTCACTGTTAACATCAATGTAGAGCAAGTCTATCTAAACCTTGATACGGCTATCCCCTGTGGTTTAATTATCAATGAACTTGTCTCTAATTCTCTCAAACACGCCTTTCCCCAGCACCAGGGAGGCGAAATTTGTATTAGTTTTCACGCTAGTGACAAGGGTCAGTTTATCCTAAGGGTTAGTGATAATGGCGTTGGTATGGGGTCAGACTTTGACTTTCACAACACTCGCTCCCTTGGCTTACAATTAGTGTTTCGATTAACTAAGCAGCTAGAAGGTAGTATAGAACTCAATCATAGACAGAAAGCTGAGTTTAAGATTGTATTTTCCATCCCTCACTCCCTGTAAGGGGATGGTAATATATCTTGAGGGGTGTTACTTCCTATACTAAAAAGCATCCAAATATAAGATATAGTCATGGTTTTACTATATAGACTTTCAAAGGTCTTGCTGCTCACTCCACTGCTGAAGCTGAAATTTGAGTGAAACAAGGTTTTTTACTGAACCTTGCTCAACTATGTCTAATGCTACTCAACTATGCCTAACGCTAAGCTTCTGATCGTTGAAGACGAAGAGATCGTCGCATTTGATATTGAAAGTACCCTCAAAGACTTGGGTTACCAAGTTCTAGGTATTGTTGCCTCCGGAGAAGACGCGATCGCAACTGCTGCCAGAACCCAGCCCGATTTAGTTTTAATGGACATCATGCTCAAAGGTAGCATCGATGGCATCGAAGCAGCTAGGGAGATTAGGAGCCTGATGAATCTTCCTGTCCTCTATCTAACGGCATATGCTGATACTACTACATTTGAAAGAGCCAAAGAAACCGAACCCTTTGGATACCTGATTAAGCCATTTGAGGAAAAAGAATTACAGACAAGCATTGAAATTGCGTTGGCGCGTCATCAGTCAGAAGAAAGAATGCGTCAGAAATTAAAGCAAGAGCAGGCAAACAACGAGCAAAAATCTCACTTTATCTCCATTGCCTCGCACGAATTCCGCACCCCCTTGGCAACAATCTACTCCTCCAGCGCTCTTTTACAGCGCTACTGCCAGGATGCTATGAATGAAAAAAAAAGTAAACATTTCCAGCAAATTCAAACATCAATCGAGCAGATGACTCAATTGCTGGATGACGTACTTGTCATTGGTCAAGCTGATGCAGGCAAATTAGAATTTAAAGTAGCCTCCCTGAATTTAGTAGAATTTTGCCGCAATTTAGTTGAAGAACTACAGCTCAATGCCGGCAACCATCACAAAATTGTCTTTACCAGTCAAGGAAACTGCACAAATGCCTGCATGGATGATACTCTACTCAGGCGAATTTTAACCAATTTGCTCTCTAATGCCATCAAGTACTCTCCCGAAGGAGGAGATGTCTTTTTTGAGCTTTCTTGTCAAGAAGAGATAGCAACATTCGGTATTCAGGATCGAGGGATTGGTATTCCTCCAGAAGAGCAAAAGGAGTTATTTACACCGTTTCATCGAGCTGCCAATGCCCAGAAAATCAAAGGCACTGGGTTAGGTTTGTCGATTGTAAAACGGTGTGTGGATGTGCATAGTGGTCAGATTTTTGTAGACAGTAAATTAGGCATAGGAACGAAGTTTACCGTCACACTGCCACTTGAGAATCGGAAAGGGGAAAGGTTAAGGGGAAAAGGTTAAGGGGAAAGTTTTCTTCATCTGACCCCTGCATCATTCTAGAAAAAGCGGGAGGCTCCAGCCTCCCGAACCTAGTTTCCTTTCCTCAGCCTGGAAATGAGAATATAGAGGCTCATACCGAGTTGCATCTCTTCGAGCTAACTTTATCTCCCCCCGCTTCCCCAGCTTCCCCAGCTCCCCCAGCTTTCGGGAGCTACTACGATTGAACGCAACTTAGTATCAGCCTCCAGGGGAAATCTGAACATTACCTACCTACTACTGGTAGGCTGGTCAGATTTGACGCAATTGAGCATTCGCAGCGTTGCCGCAGCCGCATAGTTGCGACGAGCTTGAGCATCTGGGACAAATGTCGTACCTGTTTCATTGAGCGGGGAAGCCACTCGGCAATAGGAAGACATTTGACCGATTAGCGAAGCTGCCCAGTGCCCTTGTGTGTCAGAAAACTGCATCGCTGACTGATTGGGAGTGAGTGTGGGTTGTTTTCCCTGGAGCGTTTGAGCAAATTCAGCCGCCCGTCGCTCTACCGCCATTAGTTCTGCACGGGTTACAGGTTGAGTCGGTCGGAATGTTCCGTCGGTATAACCACTAATGATTTTATTGTCTCGTGCCCATTGAATTTTTGCCGCACTCCAGCGCGATGCATCGACATCCGGATAAGGGCGGGATGAGACTTGAGTGGGAACCTGAATATTAGCACCTGGGAGCTTACCTAAAGCTTCAATCACCATAGACACCAGTTGTTCTCGGGTTAAAGAAGCTTGAGGTCTGAAGGTATTATCTTCAGCAAACCCAGCGATAAAGCCCTGTGTTACCGCCTGTTGAATTTCGGAAGCATAGACATCAGTAGAGATATCCCGGAATGCATAAGTCGTAGTGCCAGAACCAGTACCAGTGCCAGTGCCAGTACCAGTGCCAGTGCCAGTGCCAGTACCAGTGCCAGTGCCAGTACCAGTACCAGTACCAGTACCAGTACCAGTACCAGTGCCAGTACCAGTGCCTGAACCTGTGTCTGTACTCGTACCACCAGAACCGACAACGGCGGCTAGAGTCTGATCATTAGTGAGATAGACGTGACCAAGGGTTTTGCCGTCGTAGGTTCTTTTCGTCAATCGCCAACCAGGTTCTAGAATGATTTTGGCAAAGCCGTTGGTAAGGCCCTGTGTTCGGCCGATAAGAACATCTGGTGCAGTGCGATTGGTTCGAGAAGTGCCGACTAGCTGGAGTTCCCCGTTACGTTGTACAACTCTTAGCAGATACTGTAGTCCCAAATCTTCATCGGCCATGCGGATGGAATAGCCATTAGAGTCTGTGCTACGTCCGCAAATGCCACTAAAGTCAAAGTTTAAGAGCAGAGGATCGACAATAACGGGGTTGCTGCCACTTTCACTCCAGCACTCCCGTTTGGGCGAGACTTGCTCAATGAGCAACAATTGATGCTGATTATTGCCAAAGGGCGCAGCTACGGCAATAAAGTTATCTTGCTCGACTTCTTGTTTACCAAAAGTCGCTGCTTGGGCTTGGTTACCAGCACCCATTGTAGAGATTAATACCGTGGCAAGCGCCGCCACTGTCCCTCGAAATGAAATCTTCATCGTGTCTTTCTACGGAAAAATCTAGGTAAGCTTTCGTTAGATAGAGTAATTTCTCTGTTCAAATTTATGGGATGAACTTTATCATTAAAAGTTTCCACCCTGACGGTTGAACTCTTGCCATGATTGCATAATACTGGGAGCGCGACTAGTTTCAGGCGAAGCACTCGGATAATCGAGCTTTTTTGCTTTCTTTTTGCTAGAAAAGCAGGGTTTTTAGGAAAAGTTGGAAAAACCACCTTTATAAAAAAGGTTAAAGGATGGTTAATGGAAGTTAGCAAAAATTATCACCTTTGTGCTGTGCCCTGTAGTTATACCAAGTTGCAGTCAATCTAGTCCTTATTTCCTACTCCCTACTCTCTACCCTTATCCGGAAAAAAAAATATTTTAGGGAGTTGTTGGTGACAGTTTCGGGATTGTCTACTTTTTGGCGAAACACGAAAGAAGTTTTGGGCGATATAACCCAAAACTTCATGTGAAAGTCAAAGAAGCATCACAAACCATCTAGCTGCTGTTGCCACAGCCAGTCAGAATCAAAGCAATCTTCTCGCTGGAGACTGACTGTAATGTACTACAACGTCATCGGTTTCAATTTCGGATTGGTTGCTTTAGTCCTGCTGACGTTTGGCATACTGCAATGGTTGCATGTGCCAGCAGGGAGCTTTGTCGATTGGATGATCGCTGTAGCTATTTTTGAGTGGCTGTTAATTATTGTAACCGTACCGTGGAATATCCACTTTGAAGCCAAGGCGGTTTTAGATGAGGCGGCGGTATCCGCCCAAAAGGAAATTAAAGTGGATGCCAAGCAGGTTGAGTATGCTAAAGTCATCGCGGGACGATCGCTAATCATTGCCATTGCTTTGCATTTGCTCTCCGCCGTGGGACTGTACATCCTCGCCGTTACTGGCATCAGTATCATTGGTTACATCAGTTCCGGTGCTGCCTTACTGCTGACGTTCCTGCGTCCCGCCGTGCGAACCTATGAATATCTTGCCGCTCGATTAGCGATGATTCGGCAGGAATTGAGCTACCCCAGAGAAGATGTTTGGGAACTACGCAACCGATTGAATACTTTAGAAGATACCGTCAAGCGGATGGAAGAGCAACTCGATCCGGAAGAACCTTACTCTTGGGTCGCTACTTATCAGCGTTTTCAGGTAGAAACTCGCAAAGAGTTAGCTCATTTGACAACTTCCTTAGAAGAATTCAAATCTAGCAATGACTCCCAGCATCAACGTCTATCTAGGGAAGCTCAACAAGCGATCGCACAATTAACCACCGATGGGCAATTTCTCGACCACGTTCGCGAAATCATTCGCTTTTTCAAAACTGCTTGATATAGCAAAAGGCAGAAGAATCTAGGGCAGAAGGCAGAAGGTTTATTACTACTGGTACAGGGTCATTTGGGCCGTTAAAGAAAGTCCTAACCTTTAGGGCGACAGCTACATTTAAAGCAATCCTGCTGACTCATAGAGACGCTTGAGTACTGCTAAAATGCGATCGCCATAACTCAAGTCAGCCGACCAACGTCCACTCAGCTGCCCCACTAACGGAGCAATGCCGCGAGTAACAAAACGAAATCGGGGATCGACCACTTCTTGCACTAAAGGCTCCAAACTCGCGTAAGCTTTCAAATGCTGAACATGAGCACGAACCCCAATTCTCGCACTCTGAAACGTCGCCCCCTCAGGAGAACCGCCAACACCTCCCAAACCCCCAAAGTTATTTTGACTGGGTTTGAGGTCGCTGCCAAAGCGGAGAAAGTTCGTTTCTGCACACATTTGACAAAAGGCAATATCATAATTTACGCCTTCAATGGTTGCTTCTTCTCGGTAGAGTTTAGGGATGTCGGGAAACTGAGTGAGGGCATTCTCATTATTGGTTTTGAGGAACATCATCAGTTGCACTTCTGAGGTATTGCCATGCCCCATAATTTTGTCGATTTGACCGGCACAGATGGGCAAAATTGAGCGCAAAACTACGGTGCGGGTGGAATTCTCCCAGCCTACAGAGATGTTAAAGTCTCGCAGTTCAATGGCTTTGACATATACGACACCTCGGTATTGAACACGCCGAACATTAGGAGCATTCGTCAAATCAACTCCTAATCGATCCACTAAGTCAATTGGGATATAAGCATTGCTGTTGATTAAAATGCCTTGTTCGCCATAATTCTGACTGTTGATGTTGATATTGATGGAGGAATAACCACTATCGGTGCCATTTGCCGGCGTGGTACCCGATACCGCACGACTCCAAGCGGCAAGGCCATCCGCCAAACCTAAAGCGATATCGCGGCGTCGATTTTGGATTAAATATCGATCCTCTGGGTTGCTAAGAAACCCAACTTCCATCAGGATTGAGGGTAGGAAAGTATCACGGCAAAAAGCGACGCGTCCGATGCCTGTTGCCGTATCTGGCTTCGCTCCTCGGTTGGGCAGTTGAGGGACACGTCGAGTCAGAGCGAGTAAAAGCAACTCAGCATGATTCTTACGCTCGGTGTTATTGGCAATGTAAAAGGCGGTAGCTCCTCGGACAGTGGGATTAGAATAGGTATCAGCATGAATCTCCAGCGCCACATCGCCGGGACGCACACGAGCATTCATCCATTGGATGGTTTCGGCTGAACTTAAGTCATCGGGAACAGAGAGTACTTCAAAGCCTCGCGATCGCAACTCTGGCACCACTAAGTCTCGCAGCAAAATCATCTCTTGGGCTTCAGTCGTACTACCCACGATTGACCCCAAGTCGCGACCCCCTGCTTCTATACCACCGTGAGCGGCAGAAATAAATATTCGTCCCATCTCTCTCTTTTTCCCTCAGCGCTGTGATTAGCACTCAGTACGCATTTATTCAGAATAAGGATTTCCATGTGTAACGGCTAGTCCATCGTTCTAGGTCTCAGCCGCTAGGTAATTTTACTAATTTTTCAATTCATTGAGTTGGAAATCTGCACGCTTTCAATAAATCTGATTGTCTAACTTGCTGTCAAGCATAATTGTCCTGATTTAGGGGAATTTTGAAATAATACTATAAAATCTCAATTAATCAAAGATATTTTTACTGACTCTTTTGTTTTAAATCAATCAATAATGTTTTCATAAAATACTTGGTTTTTCTCCTAGGCTATTTTCCTGAATTTGATTAAAAATTCGTGAATGACTAACAACAAAAGTATCTAGATTTTATTTACTTAGTAAAAATTCTACTGGGCATCACAATAAATCAAAGGTTACAAATAGAATAATGTTGAAAATTAAAGCGAAAAATTAATATTAAAAAATATCAATGCAAGTTTAGATTAAAATAACTTATGCGGTTATAGTTTTTGAATTCGCTAATCGACCCAGTGGAAATCCCTCGCCTGCACCCTGACACCATTGAAGAAGTTAAACAACGGGCTGACATTTATGATGTCGTCTCAGAACAGGTTGTCTTACGCAAGCGGGGAAAGGACTATGTAGGGTTATGCCCCTTCCATGACGAAAAGACACCCAGTTTCAGCGTTAGTCCAGGGAAACAAATGTACTACTGTTTTGGCTGCAATGCGGGTGGGAATGCGATTAAGTTCTTGATGGAAGTGGGCAAGCGTTCCTTCAGTGATGTTGTTCTTGATTTGGCGCGACGCTATCAAGTGCCTGTAAAAACCGTGGAGCCGGAACAACGGGCATCTTTGCAGCGTGAGTTATCGCTGCGGGAGCAACTCTATGAAATTGTGGCGTTAGCAGCAGCATTCTATCAACACGCGCTTAGGCAACCTCAGGGACAGGTGGCGCTACAGTATTTACAATCCCAACGGCGTCTGTCAGAGGAAACGATGCAGCAGTTTGGCATCGGATATGCACCTGTCGGTTGGGAAACCATCTATAAATATTTGGTGGAACACAAAGGCAAGCCTGTGCAGCAGGTGGAGCAAGCGGGATTGATTATTCCTCGGAAAGAGGGGCGGGGTTATTACGATCGCTTCCGCGATCGCATTATGATTCCCATCCACGACACTCAAGGGCGAGTGATTGGGTTTGGAGGGAGATCGTTAGGAGATGAGCAACCGAAGTATCTCAACTCTCCAGATACTCCCTTATTTGACAAAGGCAAAACCCTCTTCGCCTTGGATAAAGCGCGTGACGCGATTACCAAGCAAGACAAGGCAGTCGTGGTGGAAGGATACTTTGATGCGATCGCGCTTCATGCGGCTGGTATTACCCATGTTGTTGCTTCACTAGGCACTGCTTTAGACCAACAGCAGATCAAGCAACTTTTGCGCTACACCGAATCCAAACAGATTATCCTCAACTTTGATGCGGACAAGGCGGGTACTCAAGCATCGGAACGGGCGATCGGAGAAATTGCTCATTTAGCTTACAGTGGGCAAATTCAGGTACGAGTTCTCAACCTACCTGATGGTAAAGATGCCGATGAATTTCTATCTCACGCTGCCGACGCAGCAGAAAAATACCGGGAACTGGTCAACACCGCCCCACTCTGGCTAGATTGGCAGCTTAATCAATGTCTCAGTGGTCAAGACTTGAACCAAGCTGACCAATTTCAGCAAGTGGCTAACAGGATGGTGAAGATACTCAACCAACTCGAAGACATTAATCAGTTGACCTATTACCTCAATTATTGCGCTCAATTGCTCAGTCAGGGACAAACGAAATTAGTCCCGCTACTGCTGGAAAATTTACGAGTTCAAATCAAGAAGCCTCTGATTGCTCCTTTCAAAAAATCAACTTCTTCACGCCAATCAAGGCGTTCGGGGAGTGAGCGATCTGCGCGACGCTTCGGCAACGCCAAGGGCGAAGGCAGCAGCGCTTCGCTATCGCAAACACAGGAAAACCAAAACTCTGAACTCAATTTACCCGTTAGTGCAGAGCGTAGTCTTCTCGAACAAGCCGAAGCTTTACTGTTGCTCATCTACCTACATTGCCCTGAATATCGGCAGACGATCATCGACGCCATAGAAGAGCATGATGTACTCTTTAGCCTCTCCCACCACCGCTTTCTGTGGCAGCAA